>CAZMKX010000541.1:0-3227 GCA_964566375.1 uncultured Myxococcales bacterium | reverse complement strand
GCGCGATCCGCGCCATCTCGGCGAACCCCGGACACGGCACCATGATGCTGCCGCAGGTCGCCGAGCCCTCGAGCGCCCGCAGCCCGCCCGCGTTCGCGGCGCGCGACATTCCGAGGTCATCGACGTGAACGACTACGACGCGCTCGTCGCGGGTGTATCCGAGCTCGATCAGTAGGGACACGCGCGGGCTCCTCCGGCGGTTCAGCATAGCGGCCGCCTTAGGTGAGAACATCGGCGGCGTGGAGCCCGAACGCACGATCGAGATCGGTCCGGGTCAGGCGGGCGAGCGGCTCGATGCGGTCGTCGCCGAGGCGCTCGGCCTCTCGCGCGGCTGGGTGCGCAAGCTGCTCGAGGCCGAGCGCATACGGCTCGCCGGCCGGCCGGCGGCGAAGGGCGTGATCCTGCGCGCCGGCGACCGGATCGACGTGCTGCCGTTCGCCCGGCCCGAGTCGGGGCCGCTCGCGAATCCCGCGCTCCTGCTGAGCATCCTGGTCGAGCGCGCGGGTCTGGTCGCCGTCGACAAGCCGGCGGGGATGGCGGTGCACCCGCTCCGTCCTGAGGAGACCGACACGGCGCTGAACGCGCTGGTCTCGCTCCACCCCGAGATCGTGGGCGTGGGCGAGGCGGGCCTGCGCTCGGGCGTCGTGCATCGGCTCGATCCGGGAACGTCCGGGGTCCTGGTCTTCGCGCTGCGCGAGGATGCCTGGAGCGCGGCGCGCGCGGCATTCCGCGAGAAGCGCGTCGCCAAACGGTACCTGGCGCGGGTGCACGGGGCGCTCTCGGGCGAGCGCGAGATCGAGCTCCGGCTCGAGAACCGCGGCGCGCACGTGCGGGTCGTCGCGCAGGGCGGACGGGTCGCGCGCTCCCACGTGCGGGCGCTCGAGACGGGCGCGGACACGAGCCTCGTCGAGATCGCGATGCACACCGGCGTGCGTCACCAGATCCGCGTGACGCTCGCCGAGCTCGGTCACCCGATCGTCGGCGATCGGCGGTACGGCTCCACGACCCATCTCGCGCGGCATCTCTTGCACGCCGCGTCGATCGCCTGGGATGGATTCGAGGCGGCGTCCGAGCCGCCCGAGGCGCTCAGGCCGTCTTCCGCGCGCGCGCGATGAAGAAAGCCGGCAGCGTGAGCACGAGCAGCAGCGCGGCGCCCGACACCGGCGCGAGCAGGTGGCCGACGACGTGGTGGAGCGGGTCCGGGTAGCCGCAGCGAACGATTCCCGGAAGCGTGAGCAGCGCGACCGCCGCCGCGGACGCGACGGCGAGCGAGCCCGCAACGCGATGCGGTGCAGCGCGCGCGGCGAAGATCGCGAGAAGCAGCGCCGGGATCGCCGCGGGCACGATCGCGCCGAGCGTGCACGAGAACGTCTGTGCAACCCAGCCCGCGGGCAGCGAGCCTGGCCCGGGCCAGTCGGCCAGCCGCTCGCCGCCGACGAGCAGCAGCGCGAGGAACGCGACCCCGAGCCCGAGCCTGCCGGCGCGCCGGAGCCGGTCGCGACCGGGCACGAACTCGCCGAGCGCGAACGCCAGCGCCGTGACCGCGAGCCAGGCGTGCAGCAGGATCGTCTGCGTGTCGAGCGAGTCGTAGCTCGGCTTCACGAGCGGCGCGTCCGGAACATGTCCGGCGAGCAGATCGACGCCGACGAGCAGCGCGGCGAGCGACACGACCCCCGCTGCGACGACGCGCAGCCGCGGCAATCGCCGCACCGGGCGCAAGCCGCGTGCGAGCTCCCCAACCAGGGCGTCGGTCGTCCGTTCAGTCATCGCTCTCGCGACCTCCGAGCAGCCTGCGCAGGGCCTTGTAGCCGCGGTGCGCGCGCACCTTGAGAGCGCTCACCGAAACACCCGCGCGCGCGGCGGCCTCGATCACCGAGAGCTCCTCGATCTGGATCAGCTCGACGGCTTCGCGCTGCGTCGGCGGAAGTGCCGCCAGCGCGCTCGCCATTCGCGCCGAGATCGGCGCTCCTCCGCGCGAGGGCTCGCGCTCGTCGGCGATCCGGTCGTTCTCGGGCAGGGGCGCCTCTCGCTCCGCGCGCTTTCCGCGCACGCGCTGCGCGTCGATCACCGCGTTTCGCGCGATCGTCCGCAGCCACGGGCCGAACGGGCGGCCCGGGTCGTAGGTGTTCCGCGCGCGATGGAGCGAGAGCAGCACGTTCTGGACCACATCCTCCGCGGCCGATGCTTCGCGGATCCGCGCACCCACGAAGACGCGCAGCGCCGGAACGAGCTCGCGCAGGAGCGACTCGTAGGCGGCTGAATCGCCGCCCTGCGCCGCCGCCATCTGGCGCCCCCACGCCAGCTCCCGCTCGCTCGCGCCGCTGGCTTTCCCGGTCATACGTCGCCGCAGCCCGACGGGTTACCTGCGCGCGGCGCGGCCTTCGTCACGGCGTGATGATCACCTTGCCGTAGGTGCCACGCGAGCCGAGCGCCTCGAGCGCCTTGGGCACCTCGTCCAGCCCGTAGGTTCCGAAGATCATGGGCCGGACCAGGCCCGCGTCGTAGAGCCTGGCGAGCCCGGCGAACACCTCGGGGATGCGCTCTGGCTCGTTCGTCGCATAGGCGCCCCAATGCAGGCCGACGACCGCGATGTTCTTGAGCAGGATCCGGTTCGCCTTGACCTCGGGAATCGCGCCGCCCGCGAACCCGATGACCAGAAGCCGCCCGTTCCAGGCGATGCACTTCAGCGATCCCTCGAAGATGTCGCCGCCGACGGGATCGTAGATCACGTCGGCTCCGCGTCCCGCCGTGGCGGCCTTCACCGCGTCGATCCAGTCGCCGCGCGAGTAGTCGATCACCTCGTCGGCACCCGCACGCCGCGCGACCTCGAGCTTGTCGGCACCGCCCGCCGTCGCGATCACCCGCGCGCCGAGAGCCTTGCCGATCTGCACCGCCGCCACCCCGACGCCACCCGCCGCGGCGTGAACGAGCAGCGTCTCCCCGGCGCGCAGGTTGGCGCGGAGCACGAGCGCGGCGTACGAGGTCGGGTAGACGACCGGGAACGCGGCGCCCTCGGGGAAGGTCATCGCGGCGGGCATCGAGTGGAGCGCCGAGACGGGAACCGCGACCCGCTCCGCGAACGCTCCGTGCGAGACGCCCGCGAAGACGCGATCGCCGACCGCGACCCCCCTCGCGCCCGGGCCGAGGGCGCTCACCACGCCGGCGAGCTCCGCACCGGGCGTGAACGGAAACGCGGGCTTCATCTGGTACTTGCCCTGCACGAGCAG
>CAZMKX010000540.1:0-3230 GCA_964566375.1 uncultured Myxococcales bacterium | reverse complement strand
CGTCCTTCACGTCGGCGACCTTCGTCGGCGCGCCGAAGCGGATCCCGATCCGCTATCGCGTGCGCGAAGCCGTGGGGTCCGACTCGTCGCCGGGGTAGAGCACGCGTTCCAGGCAGAGCCCGTGCGCGGGCGCCGCGGGTGCCGCCTTCATGCGATCGCCCGACGCGAGGATCGCCGCGAGCGCGGCCGGCCGGTGCTTGCCCTGCCCGATCTCGACCAGCGTTCCGGTCAGGTTGCGCACCATGTGGCGCAGGAAGCTGCGCCCGTGCGCGACGACCTCGATCTCGTCGTCACGCCGCGGTGTCACATCGAGGCGGTGGAGCGTGCGGCGCGGATTCTCCTCCTCGAGCGGGCCGCCGCGCGCGCTTCGGAAGGCGCTGAAATCGTGCGTGCCGAGAATCGTCGCCGCCGCCTCCGCCATCGCGGCCACGTCCAGCTTCGCGCGGACGTGCCACGTGTAGCGCGCGCGCACCGGGCTCGGCGCGGCACCGTTCAGGATCCGATAGACGTAGATCTTTCCGGTCGCGTCGTGGCGCGCGTGGAAGTCGGCTGCGACCTCGTCCACCGCGCGCACGGCGATGTCGCGCGGCAGCACCGCGTTCAGCGCGCGCTCGAGTGCGGGCGGCGCGAGGCCCGTCTCGGCGTCGACGTGCGCGACCTGGCCGCGCGCGTGGACGCCCGCGTCGGTGCGTCCGGCCGGCTGGATCCGCAGCGTCTCGCCGGTGATCTCGCGCAGCGCCTCCTCGACCGCTCCCTGCACGCTGCGCTGCCCGGGCTGGATCTGCCAGCCGGCGAAGTCGGTGCCGTCGTACTCGAGGAGCAGGCGGAGCCGGCGCACGCGTCAGGCCGAGAGCGCCTCGGCCGCGCCCACCACGCCCAGTGCCGCGCCGAGGCGCAGGTCGTTCAGCGCGACGACGAACGCGAGGCGGCTTCCCGTAGCGCGCACGCGACCGACCGCGTCGTCGTCGTGGCCGAGCGAGCCTCGCGGCGTGGGAAGCTCCTCGTCGCCGAGCAGGCCGACGCCGGGCTGGGCGGCCCAGAGCCGGGTCGCTTCCTCGACGGTGAACGGCTTCGAGAGCTCGACGTGGACCGCGCCGAGGCTTCCGCCCAGCGTAGGCATGCGCACGCGCGTGAGCTCGAACGGCAGCTCCGGCGCGTCGAGCAGGCGCTGCAGAACCCGACGCAGCCGGGCCTCGTCCACGGTCTCACCGTCGGGCTCGAGCTCGCCGATCTGCGGCAGACAGTCGAACGCCAGTGACTGCGCGAAGATCTCGGAGTCCGAACGCTCGCCACTCATGCGATTCAGGACGGCGATCGTGTGATCGGTGAGCTCGCCCACCCCCGCGATCCCCGCGCCCGAGGCTGACTCGAGCGTAACTGCGGTGACTCGCTTCAACACGCCCGCGCGGGCGAACGGCGCCAGCGAGATCGCGAGCCCCGTGGCGATGCCGCGCGGGACCGCCACCAGCCGCGGCCGGGGCAGCGACTGCGGGAACGGCGCGATGCCCGGCAGCCAGAGCGGGATCTCTGGATCGCTCTCGAGCGCGCCGGTCACGTCGATCACCCGACATCGGCCCGGGCGCAGCTTGCCCAGGAGTCCGGGCAGGAGACCCGGCGCGGCGCTCAGAACGAAGTCGCACGCCGCGAGCTCCTCGGCTCGCGCCCGCTGCACCTTCACCGAGCCATCGCGGAACTCGATCTCGTCGCCCTCGGAGTCCGGGGAGGCGCAGGCCAGCAGCTCGCGCACCGGAAAACGCCGCTCGTCGAGCACCTGGAGGATCTCCGCGCCGACCGCACCGGTCGCGCCGAGCACCGCAACGCGGAAGCCCTGGCTCGCCATCAGCGCAGCGCGTCGCGCACGTGCTGGCCCATCGCGCGCGTTCCGACCAGCGTCTGTCCGGGGCCGACGCCGAGGTCGCCGGTGCGGAACCCCTTGTCGAGCACGACCTCGACCGCTCGACGCACGCGGGCCGCGACGTCCGTGCGACCGAGCCCGTGCTCGAGCAGCATGGCGACCGACAGGATCGCCGCGAGGGGATTCGCCTTGTCTTGGCCGGCGATGTCGGGTGCGCTGCCGTGGATCGGCTCGAAGAGCCCCCGGCCCTCGTCGCCCAGGCTCGCGGACGGGAGCATGCCCAGAGAGCCGGTGATCATGGCGGCCTCGTCCGAGAGGATGTCGCCGAACATGTTCGGGCACAGCAGCACGTCGAACTTGGGCGCGTCGCGAAGCAGGACCATCGCGGCGGAGTCGACGAGCTGGTGCTCGAGCTTCACGTCGGGGAACTCGGGCGCCACCTCCTCGACGATCTCGTTCCAGAACGCGCAGACCTCGAGCACGTTGGCCTTGTGGATGTTCGTGACGAGCTTCTTCCGGCCGCGCGCGGCGCGGAACGCGACGCGCGCGATGCGCGCAACCTCGTGCTCGTCGTAGACCTCCGTGTTCAGCGCGCGCCGCACGCCGCCCAGGTCGGCGCGGCCGCGCGGCTCGCCGTAGTAGATGCCGCCGGTCAGCTCGCGCACGACGATCAGGTCCACGCCGTCGACGCACGAGCGCTTCAGCGGGCTCGCGTCGGCGAGCGCGGGCAGGACCGCCGCGGGCCGCAGATTCGCGTAGAGGCCGAGCTCCTTGCGGATGCGCAGGAGCCCGCGCTCCGGGCGCTGTGACGGCGGGAGCTTGTCCCATTTCGGTCCGCCCACCGCGCCGAGCAGGACCAGGCCGCACGCCCTGGCGCGCGCGACGGTGGCGTCGGAGAGCGGCGCGCCCTCGGCGTCGATCGCGCAGCCGCCGATCAGCGCGGACTCCGTGGTCACGTCGGGCGCGACCATCGACAGCACGGCGACCGCCTCGGCGGTCACCTCGGGACCAATGCCGTCACCCGGCAGGATCAGAACACGGGGCATCGTCAGACTCCTCGCAACGAGGCGACGCCCACCTTGTGGCGCTGCTCGAGCTTGTTGAGCGCGTGCACGTAGGCCTTCGCGGACGCGACGAGCACGTCCGTGTCCGCGGCCTGTCCGATCACGCGCATTCCGTCCTGTTCCAGCGTCACCGACACCTCTCCCTGGGCGTCGATTCCACTCGTCACCGCGCTCACCTGGTATTTCAGGAGGCGCGCCTTCGTGGCCGTCGCCTGCTCGATCGCGCTGTAGATCGCGTCGACCGGGCCCGTGCCCATGCACGCGACCTTGCGCACGTCTCCCTTGACCTCCATCTCGACCGTCGCGGTCGG
>CAZMKX010000539.1:0-3261 GCA_964566375.1 uncultured Myxococcales bacterium | reverse complement strand
GTCTCGCGGGCGCGGCGGATTTCGCGGACGTCCGCCAGATCGCGGCCAGCCTGCCGGGCGGGGATGCATCGATCGTCGCGCAGGGCCGGCAGATGCTCGACTGGCACGCGCGCCACCGCTACTGCGCGGTCTGCGGCCACGCGACGGCCGTGAAGGAAGCGGGTTACCTGCGCGAGTGCGAGGAGTGCGACGCGCAGCACTTCCCGCGCACCGACCCGGTCGTGATCATGCTGGTGCACGACGACGCGCGCTGCCTGCTCGGACGACAGGCCGGCTGGCCTGCCGCGATGTGGTCCTCGCTCGCGGGCTTCGTCGAAGCCGGTGAGACGCTCGAAGACGCCGTGCGCCGCGAGGTGATGGAAGAGGCGGGAATCACGGTGGGAGAGGTTCGCTACCACGCCTCGCAGCCGTGGCCGTTTCCCTCATCGCTCATGATCGGCTGCATGGCGCGCGCGCAGAGCGAGAAGATCACCGTCGACCGGACCGAGCTCGAGGACGCACGCTGGTTCTCACGCGAGGTCGTGCTCCGCGCGCTGCGAGAGCCCGGCGCAGACCCGACCTTCTTCGTGCCTCCGGCGATGGCGATCGCGCATCACCTGATCAAGGCCTGGGCGGAAGCCTGAGCCTGGGGATCTCGATCTTCGGGCAGCGGTCCATGACGACCGCGAGCCCGGCCGCGCGGGCGCGCGCGGCCGCGGGCTCGTTCACGACGCCGAGCTGCATCCAGACGGCCTTTGCTCTCGCGGCGATCGCGTCGTCGGTGACCGGACCCGCGGCCTCCGAGTTCCGGAACACGTCGACCAGATCGATCGGCTCGTCGATCTCGGCAAGCGTCGCGCGCACGCGCTCGCCGAGGATCGTCTCGCCGGCACAGACCGGATTCACCGGAATGACGCGGTAGCCGCGCGACTTCAGGTAGGCCATCACCTCGTGGCTGTCGCGCTCCGGGCGCGGGCTCGCGCCTACGAGCGCGATGGTCTTCGTCTCGAGGAGGATCTTGCGGATCTCGTCGTCGCTCGCACGCACTGCCATCGCCGCAGTCTGCCATAATCGGCGCGTGATCGACTTCGAACCGACCGAAGAGCAGGCCCTGATTCGCGAAACGGTGGGCGAGTTCGCGCGCGGCGAGATCCGCCCGCGCGCGCGCGAGGCGGACGAGGCGGGCAAGATCCCTTCCGAGGTGCTGTCGCGCGCGCACGAGCTCGGCCTGGTGGCGAACGGACTGCCCGAGGCGTTCGGCGGCGGCGGCGCGCGCAGCGCGCTGACGGGTGCGTTGATCGCGGAGGAGCTCGCCTGGGGCGATCTCTCGCTCGCGCTCGCGATCCTCTCGCCGGGTCTCCTCGCACTTCCGATCGCCGACTTCGGCAGCGACGCGCAGCGGGCGCAGCTCCTGCCCGCGCTGATCGCGAGCCCGGGCGCGCTCGGCACGCTCGCGCTGCAGGAGCCGCGCTTCGACAGCGATCCCTACCGTCCGCGCACGACCGCGCGCGCGGTCGCCGACGGCTGGGTACTCGACGGCGCCAAGTGCCTGGTGCCCTGGCCCGACGGCGTGCGCCACGTGCTCGTGCTCTCGAGCGCGGACGACGCGCTGGCCGCGTTCCTGGTGCCGAGCGACGCCCCGGGATTGCGCGCGACGCGCGAGTCGAACCTGGGCATCCGCGCGCTTCCGACCGCCGAGCTCGCGCTCGAGGGCGTGCGGGTGCGCGCGGACGCGCGCGTCGGTGCGCCGGGAGACGCGGGGATCCGCGCGCTCGTCGCGCGCGGCCGCGTCGGCCTGGCGGCGATGGCGGTGGGCGTCGCGCGCGCGGCCTACGAGCTCGCGCGGGACTACGCAAAAGAGCGTCACGCGTTCGGCGCGCCAATCGCGACCAAGCAGGCGATCGCATTCAAGCTCGCCGACATGGCGATCGAGATCGACGCCGCGCGCCTGCTCGTCTGGGAGGCCGCGTGGCGGCTCGACGCCGGCGAGGACGCCACGCGCGAGGCGACGCTCGCGACGACGCAGGTCCGGCGCGTCGCGCTCGAGGTCGCGGACGGCTCGGTGCAGGTCTTCGGCGGCCACGGCTACATCCGCGAGTACCTGCCCGAAATGCTGCTGCGGAATGCGCGCGGCTTCGCTTGCTTCGAAGCACTCACGCTGGTGTAGGGGAAACGCTGGATGATCTCCTTCGAGCCGACCGAGAACAGTCTTCGCGCGCGCGACTTCTATCGGCGCATGGCGCTCGAGCGCATGCGACCGGTCTCTCGCCGCTACGACGACGACGAGCACGCGCTGCCCACAGAGTGGGTCGACTACTACTGGAACGAGGGCCGCAAGGGCGCGCCGGGAAACATCGCGGGGCCGACCGACGGCTTCGTGCAGGTCTGCATCCAGGCCGAGGAGCTCTGCTTCGGCGACGCCGGCCTGTACCTGCGCACGCCGGCCGCCGCGCTCGGCGGCTCGGCGGTCTCGGCCGCCGGCACGCAGGAGCAAAAAGACCGCTTCCTGCGGCCGTTCCGCGAATCAGCGCACCCGATCTGGGGCGCGATGGCGATCACCGAGCCGAGCGCGGGCTCCGACTCTGCGGCGATCCAGACCACCGCGCGTTTCGACGCGGAGCGCGACGAGTGGGTCCTGAACGGCACCAAGATCTTCTGCACGGCGGGCGAGGGCGCGTCGCAGATCGAGGGCGGCTTCGTGGTGGTCTGGGCGACCGTCGACAAGACGCTGGGTCGCGGCGGGATCAAGTCGTTCGTCGTGCCCGCGAAGACGCCCGGCATGAAGCTCGTCGGGCTCGAGAAGAAGATGGGTATCCGCGCCTCCGACACCGCCACGCTCTTCTTCGAGGACTGCCGCATTCCATCGGGCAACCTGCTCGGTGGCAAGCCGAAGGCCGAGCAGAAGTCGGAGCCCGCGCGCACGGGGGACAAGGGCTTCAAGGGTGCGATGGCGACCTTCGACGCGAGCCGCCCGATCGTCGCGGCGATGGCGGTCGGCGTTGGCCGCGCCGCGCTCGACTTCCTGGTGGAGGAGCTCGGCCGCCAGGGCGTGACGGTCCGCTACGACTCACCGCCGCGCGCGCAGACGGCGCTCGAGCGAGACGTGGTCGACATGCAGGCGGAGCTTCAGGCCGCACGGCTCCTGACCTGGCGCGCTGCGAGCATGATGAACCGCGGCAAGCCGAACAGCCTGGAGGCCTCGATGGCCAAGGCGAAGGCCGGGCTGGTGGTCACCAAGATCACGCAGAAGGCGGTCGAGCTGCTCGGGCCCCCGGGCTATTC
>CAZMKX010000538.1:0-3265 GCA_964566375.1 uncultured Myxococcales bacterium | reverse complement strand
CAGTGCCTCGGCATTTTTCACTAGCACGCCGAGCTGCGCGCCGCGTCCGACGCCGACCATGACTGCCATCGGCGTGGCCAGCCCGAGCGCGCATGGACAGGCGATGATGAGAACGGCAACGGCATTGACGAGCGCATACGCCATGCGCGGCTCGGGCCCGAAGCTCGCCCAAAGACCAAAGGTGAGGACGGCGACGCCGATCACCGCCGGAACGAAGTAGCCGGAGACCGTGTCGGCGAGACCTTGGATGGGAGCACGAGTGCGCTGCGCCTCTGCCACCATCTGAACGATGCGCGCGAGCAGCGTCTCCGATCCGATGCGCTCTGCGCGCATCACGAAGGATCCGGTTCCGTTGACCGTCGCCCCCGTCACGCGATCACCCTGTCCCTTACTCACGGGGATCGGCTCGCCCGTGATCATGGATTCGTCGACCGCGCTCTGACCGTCGAGCACGACTCCGTCGACCGGCACCTTCTCGCCCGGGCGAACGCGGAGCCGGTCTCCGACGTGAATCTGCGCGAGCGGGACGTCCTCCTCTCGGCCATCGTCGTTCACGCGGCGTGCGGTCTTGGGTGCCAGGCCGAGCAGCGCTCGAATCGCCGCGCCCGTCTGGCTGCGCGCGCGCAGCTCGAGGACTTGACCGAGAAGCACGAGCGTCACGATCACGGCCGCAGCCTCGAAGTACACCGAGACCCCTCCGCTCATGCCGCGAAACGAAGCAGGGAAGATCTGGGGCGCGACCGTGGCCGCCACGCTGTACGCCCACGCGGCGCCGGTTCCGATCGCACTCAGCGAGAACATGTTCAGATGACGCGTGCGGAGCGAGTTCCACCCGCGGACGAAGAAGGGCCAGCCGCCCCAGAGGACGACTGGAGTGCCGAGCGCGAGCTGGAGCCAGGCGAGCGTACGCGGCGAGAAGCGCTCGCTGCCGTGGAGGCCGGGAAACATCTCGGCCATCGCCATGCCGAAGACCGGGACGGTGAGCGCCAGGCTGATCCAGAACCGCAGTGTCATGTCGGCGAGCTCGGGGTTGCGCTCGTCGCCGACCACATCCATTGGCTCGAGTGCCATGCCACAGATCGGGCACGCGCCGGGTTCGTTCCGCACGATCTCGGGATGCATCGGACACGTCCAGCGCGCTGAGGGAACAACCTGGACGTGCGCTTCCGGCGGCGCGGGGCTGAGGTATCGCTCAGGGCTCGCGCGGAATTTTGCGAGACATCCCGCGGAGCAGAACCGGTACATCACGCCATCGTGGAGATCGTGATGCGGGCTCTCCGCGCGCACGGTCATGCCACAGACGGGATCGCGAACTGCCTCGGGCGGCATTGGCTCTATCGACCTCCGACATTCGAGAACTTCGAGAAGACCTGCATGATCTCGTCGATCTTCTCCGTCCGATCCTTCGGGCGTCCGGAGACCAGCGCGTCGGCGACGCACGTCTCCACATGCGAGCGAAGGATCAGCTTGCCGACCCCGTCGAGCGCGGCGCGCACGGCCGCCACCTGGTGGAGGACGTCCACGCAGTAGCGGTCCTCATCGATCATCCGCTCGATGCCTGCGACCTGGCCGGAAATCCGGCGGATTCGCTTCCGTACCTGGTCTTGGGTGTCGGACTTCATGCGCTGGAACATATACCTGGTATGGGTATAGTACAAGCCGAGGACGGGCCCCGGGCGTAGAGGTGGTCACTCGTGGCGCCGAAGGCCCGTAGAATGCACATGAAGGGTTCTCGCATGGATGCACCACGTGCCGCAGCCGCGCAGTAGAGCCGTGTTGTACTTGGCCGTCGTGGCCGCGCTCGCAGGCGGCGGCGCGCTGTCGTGGTGGCTCGCCCATCGATCCGTCGTGCCCGAGGGCTTTGCGCTGGCAAACGGACGGTTGGAGAGCGTGGAGATCCACGTCGCGACGAAGCTGCCCGGCCGGATCGCCGAGCTGCTGGTCAGCGAAGGCGACGCGGTAACGTCCGGCCAGATCCTCGCGCGAATGGACGTGGCCGCGATGAGAGCGCAGCTTGCGCGAGCGGAGGCCGGTGTCGTCGAGGCGCGGGCGCGGCGCGACACGGCGGAAGCCGGCGTCTCCCAGCGAATGAGCGAATGCACGCTCGCGCACCAGGAGCTCGACCGCACGGAGAAGCTCTTCGACCGCGACGTTGCAAGCGCGCGTTCGCTCGACCTCGAGCGCTCTCGGGCGGAGACGGCCCACGCCGTGTGCAGCGCGGCCGAGGCACAGGTCGCGCACGCCAATGCGGGCGTGGACGCCGCGATGGCAGAGGTGGCGCGCATCCAGGCGGAGCTCTCCGACGCTGTATTGATCGCGCCGCGGAGCGGACGGATCCAGCACCGGCTCGTCGAAGCGGGAGAAGTGCTGGCCGCCGGGGGGCGCGTCTTCACGCTCTTGGATACGAGCGACATGTACATGACGGTCTTCCTGCCCGCGCACGAAGCGGGACGCGTCCGGAGCGACGCGGAGGCTCGTGTCGTCCTCGACGCATTGCCCGAGCGCTCGCTGCCCGCGCGGGTGACCTTCGTCTCAGAGGAGTCGCAGTTCACCCCCAAGCAGGTCGAGACCGCATCGGAGCGACAGAAGCTCTCGTTCCGCGTGAAGGCGCAGCTCCTCGATAGCAGTGCGGATCAGCTCAAACCGGGTTCACCCGGGGTCGTGTGGATCCGCCTCGACGATCGCGTCGACTGGCCCCCGTCGCTGCGGTGAGATCCGATGCGAGCGCAAGTGTCGAGCCCGTGGTGCGGCTCGCAGGCGTGTCCCATCGCTACGGTGCGACGACGGCGATTCGTGATGTGAGCCTCGAGCTGCCGGCAGGCGCGATCGTCGGCCTCATCGGACCGGACGGCGTCGGGAAGTCCACTCTGCTTGGACTGGTCGCGGGTGTGCGCCGAATCCAGACCGGGAAGGTCGAGGTGCTCGGCGGCGACCAGCGTGACGCCCGGCACCGCCGGAGGATCTCGCCTCGCGTCTCCTACATGCCGCAGGGCCTCGGAGGGAATCTCTACCCGGACCTGACGGTGGTCGAGAACGTGGACTTCTTCGGCCGCCTCTTTGGCCTCACTTCCGTCGAGCGCGCTGAGCGCATCGCAGAGCTCCTCGAGGCGACGGGCCTCGCTCCCTTTCCCGATCGACGCGAGCGTGATCTCTCCGGCGGGATGAAGCAGAAGCTCGGTCTCTGCTGCGCGCTGGTCCACGATCCCGATCTCTTGATCCTCGATGAGCCGACTACCGGTGTGGATCCGCTCTCTCGAAGGCAGTT
>CAZMKX010000537.1:0-3286 GCA_964566375.1 uncultured Myxococcales bacterium | reverse complement strand
CCGCACAGCGCCGTGGTCACGCCGGGGGTGCTGCGCGCGAACTGGAGACACCGTTGTGCGTCGGTTTGAAGGCCGGGGAACGCCTGCCGGAAGAACGCCGGCAGACCGCGCACGGCGCGCCCCTGCACGAGCGGCTGCGCGGTGAACACGGCGGTGCCGGTGTCGCGCAGCGTGTCGAAGAGCGGCGCGGCGGCGGAGTCGGGGCCGAACTGCGACTCGAGGCCCTTCGCCTCGCCGAGCGCGACGTTGTACGGCAGTGCGATGCCGCGCAGGTGGTGGTCGGCGCCGCCGACGTCGACCGCGGTCTGGAACACGTCCATGATCGACAGGTGTCCGCGCTCCCAGTACGGGAGCAGGAGGCCATGCCAGGTCGAGAGACCGTACGCCGCGATCGCGCCGCGCGCGACCGCGGCCTCGAGCGCCTCGAAGAGCCGCGCGAGCTGATCCTTGAAGATCGTCGGACCGCGCGCGGCGAGCTGAAGCTCGGGGTCCTCGAGCAGATACAGGTCGATCGTCTCGAGGCCCAGGTTGCGGCGGCTGCGCTCGATCTGGTCGGCGACGAAGCGCGGGGTCAGCACGTGCACGCCGTTCACGACCTCGTCGACGTCGATCAGGCCGCTGTCGACGTAGGTGACGATCAGATAGCGCCGGCCCTCGATCACGCTCTCGGCGTCGACCGCGAGGTACCCGCACTTCGAGATCACGAAAACCTCGTCGCGCGAGGCGAGCTTCTCGGCGAACGCGCGGCGCAGCGCGCGACCGAGCGCGCGCTCGCTGGTCTGCTGGCGGTACGCGATCGCGGTGTCGAAGACGTTCACGCCGCCCTCGAGCAGACGCGGGACTGCCGAGCGGTAGAGCAGGTCGTCGACGCCGCCCGGCGCGCCCTGCTTCGTGCCGAGTCCCAGCGACGACAGCGTCAGGCGATCGGGCCGTCGGAAGTGGCCCGGCAGCGCGGAGAAGCGCTCCGCGAACCGCCGCGTCCCCTGGGCCGTGGCGCGGCCCGGATGGAGCTCGGACTCGGGCATCCCGCGCACTCTACCCCGCGCCCGGCGCAGCCGCACGCGTGACTTCCCCCCGCGATCTGGGGCACGATGCGCGCTCCGCGACGAGGAGTGCGCTTTGGAATTCAATCTGGCCGAGATCAACGAGGTGATCGCCGCAGCGATTCCCGACCGCGAGATGCTGATCTTCCGCGATCGCCGACTGACCTATGCGCAGGTCGCCGAGCGCACGCGACGGCTCGGCAACTACCTGCGCTCGCGCGGGCTCGGCGTGAAGCGGGAGCGCGCGTCGCTCGCCGGCTGGGAATCGGGCCAGGACCAGGTCGCGCTCTACATGTACAACTGCCCCGAGTACATCGAGGGCATGCTCGGCGCGTACAAGGCGCGAACGGCGCCGTTCAACGTGAACTACCGCTACGTCGAGGAGGAGCTCGTCTACCTGCTCCGCGACGCGAAGGCGCGTGCGATCGTCTACCACGCCGCGTTCGCGCCGACGCTGGCGAAGATCCGCCCGCAGCTTCCCGACCTCGACGTGCTGATCCAGGTCGCGGACGGCTCCCACCACGCGCTTCTGCCCGGCGCCGTGGAGTACGAGGCTGCGCTCGCGGGTGCGTCGCCCACGCGCGCGGAGCAGGAGGCCTCGCCCGACGATCTGTACATCCTGTACACGGGCGGTACTACGGGAATGCCGAAGGGCGTGCTCTGGCGGCAGGCCGACATCTTCGTCGCCGCGCTCGGCGGACGCGGTCCGGGCGGCGTCGAGCCGCAGTCGTACGCCGAGATCGCCGAGCGCGTGAAGGCGGGCGGCGCGAAGTCGCTGCCGACGCCGCCTCTGATGCACGGCGCCGCGCACTGGGCGTCGTTCAACGCCTTCCACTCCGGCAACACGGTGGTGTTCCAGAACGTGAACGACCGCTTCGATCCGCACGACGTGCTGACCACGATCGAGCGCGAGAAGGTGAACGTGACGCTGATCGTCGGCGACGCGTTCGCGCGGCCGCTCCTCGACCAGCTGCGCGTGCAGTCCTACGACCTGTCGAGCCTGTTCGCGCTCGTCTCCGGCGGCGCGGCGCTGAACGCGACGCTGAAGAAGGAGCTGCTCGAGCTGCTGCCGAAGGTGATGATCATCGACGCCGTCGGCTCGTCGGAGACCGGCTCGCAGGCGCAGAACATCACCACGCAGGCCTCGGGCGCGAGCACGGGAACGTTCAGCCTGGGGCACGGCGCGTGCGTGCTGACGGAGGATCTGTCGCGGCGCGTCGAGCCCGGCCACGAGGGGCTCGGCTGGTTCGCGCAGACCGGGCGCGTTCCACTCGGGTATCTCGGCGACCGCGCGAAGACCGAGCGCACCTTCCCGACGGTGGACGGCGTCCGTTACTCCGTGCCCGGCGATCGCGCGCGGCTTCGCGCCGACGGGATCCTCGAGCTGCTCGGCCGCGACTCGGTCACGATCAACTCGGGCGGCGAGAAGATCTTCGCCGAAGAGGTCGAGCACGCGCTGAAGTCGCACCCGGCCGTCTTCGACGCCGTCGTCTGCGGGCGGCCGAGCGAGCGCTGGGGGAGCGAGGTGGTCGCGATCGTCCGCCTGCGCGAGGGCGCGGAGGCGAGCGAGGCCGACCTGCTCGAGGAGTGTTCGAAGCACATCGCGCGCTACAAGCTGCCCAAGGCGTTCCTGTTCCGCGACGAGATCGTGCGCTCGCCGTCGGGCAAGGCGGACTACCGCTGGGCGAAGGATCAGGCGCTCTCGGGCTCCTGAGCCTCGCGCAGCCGGAGGCGCCACGCCTCGGATTGCGGCGAGGCGACACCGCGCAGCGACAGATCGTCTGCGACCTGCCAGAGCGCGCGACGGAAGCGCGCGCGATCGCGCGCGAGAACCGATCCGGGCGCGGACCTTCCGGCCCCGAGCTCGAGGCTCGCGATGGAGCCGGTCTCGCCGAACAGATCCGGCCCGGCGACGTCGGCCCAGAAGGCCTCGAGCTCGACGCGCATCTCCTCGCGCGCGGCGAGCGAGTGGGCCGTGAGCGCCTGCGCGGTGTGACCGTACTTCGCGAGCAGGCGCGCGATCTCGTCGAGCGGCGTCAACGCTCGGGCCAGCCGACGCCGGCTTCGCGCAGGATCCGCCAGCCGCCGTCTGCGCCCGGCCCGAGGACGAGCTCGATCGGGCTCTCGGCCGGCTCGCGCGTGCTGCGGCGCGTGGCCCGCACGCGCACGCGCTCGCCGTCGGGCTCGTACACGGGATCGCGCCAGTCGACGAAGATCCCCTCGTCGCGGTCGCGCGCGAGCGC
>CAZMKX010000536.1:0-3296 GCA_964566375.1 uncultured Myxococcales bacterium | reverse complement strand
CAGTGGCGCGAGACGGTCGAGCAGATCGCCAACATGATGGTGATGAACCCGTACCCGGGCTACGAGGGCAAGTACTTCTCGATGCCCTGCCGCAACGTCGTGCCCAAGCCCGTGCAGAAGCCGCACCCGCCGCTCTGGGTGGCGTGCAGCAACCGCGAGACGATCAAGCTCGCGGCGAAGCTCGGCATCGGCGCGCTCACCTTCGCCTTCGTCGATCCGACGGAAGCGAAGCAGTGGGTCGACGACTACTACCGGATCCTGAAGACGGAGTGCACGCCGATCGGTCACGCGGTGAACGCGAACATCGCCATGGTGACGGGCTTTTCGTGTCATTCCGACGAGCAGGAGGCGATCCGGCGCGGGCTCGATGGCTTCAACTTCTTCGGCTACGCGCTCGGGCACCACTACATTTTCGGCGAGCACAAGCCGGGACGGACGAACATCTGGGAGCGCTTCGAGCAGGCGCGCGCGAACCTGCCCGCGAGCGGCGCGAACCGCGGCATCGGCACGCCGAAGCAGCTGCGCGAGCACCTGCGCGGCTTCGCCGACGCGGGCGTCGACCAGGTGACGTTCATCCAGCAGGGTGGGAAGAACCGGCACCAGCACATCTGCGAATCTCTCGAGCTCTTCGCCCGGGAGGTGATGCCCGAGTTCCACGCCGGGGAGGCGGAGCGCCAGCGCAAGAAGGACGCGGAGCTCGCGCCGTACATCGAGCAGGCGATGAAGCGCAAGGTCCGCATGAAGCCCCTCGCCGACGAGGAGATCCCCGTCATGGTCGCGCTCGGGCGGCAGATCGTGGAGATGTCGCAGATCCAGTCGCAGGGCAGTGGCGGCGGCCTCTCGGTCCCGCTCGAAGATCCCGCCGCCAAGAAGCACTGATGGCGGGGCTGACCTTCGACGAGTTCACGGTCGGGCAGGTCTTCACGCACCAGCCGTCGCGCACGGTGACGGAGGCAGACAACCTGCTGTTCTCGACTCTGACCATGAACCCGCAGCCGCTCCACCTCGACGCCGAGTTCGCGAAGACGAGTCACTTCGGAAGGATCCTGGTGAACTCGATCTTCACGCTCGGCCTCGTGGTGGGGTTGTCCGTGGGCGAGACGACGCTCGGAACGACGGTGGGCAACCTCGGCATGGAGAAGGTCGAGTTCCCCAAGCCCGTTTTCATCGGCGACACGATCACCGCGATCACCGAGGTGCTCGAGAAGCGCGAGTCCAGGTCGCGGCCGGAGTGGGGCATCGTCACGTTCCAGCACAAGGGCGTGAACCAGCGCGGCGAGATCGTCGCGATCTGCCGCCGCCAGGCGATGATGCTGAAGGCGCGGCCGGCGTAGGCGAGCGGATGGCCGATCCGATCCTGGTCCGGTGCTCCGCGTGCGGGACGACCAACCGCGTTCCGCGCGCGAAGCTCGACGCAGGCGCGCGCCCGAGCTGCGGGAAGTGCAAGATGGCGCTCGAGCTCGCGCAGGCCCCGCTTGCGGTGACGGACGCGAGCTTCGCGCGCGACGTCGAGCGCTCGCCGCTGCCGGTTCTGGTCGACGCCTGGGCGCCCTGGTGCGGCCCGTGCCGGCAGATCGCGCCGGTGATGGAGCAGCTCGCTTCCGAGCTCGCCGGACGGCTGCGTGTCGCGAAGCTCAACGTCGACGAGAATCCCCAGACCTCCGCGCGCTTCGGGCTGCGCAGCATTCCGACGCTGCTCGTGATGCGCGACGGGCACGAGGTCGACCGCATCGTCGGAGCGGTGCCGAAGTCCGAGATCGTCCGGCGGCTCGACCGCGTGCTCGCGTGAGGCTCGCGGCGCGCGGATTCGCCGTGGTGCTCCTGACGTGCCTCGTTGCGGGCGCCGCGTCCGCGGACGACCTGCGCGCGGGCGAGCTCCTGTACCAGAGCACGTGCGCGGGCTGTCACGGGGCGAACGGCACGTCGATGATCGCCACGATCCCGCGCCTGGGCGCGCAGGTGCCGAGCTTCCTGGTCCTGCAGTGGTCCCACTTCCAGTGGGGCGTGCGAGCCGATGGTCCGGGGCACGCGCGCATGAAGAACGTGGGCGACGCGGAGATGCGCTCGATCGCGGCCTTCCTGCACGCCCAGAAGCCGGGGCCCGCGTGGCGAGTGACCGACGCGGCGCTGCGCAAGCACGGCGAGAAGCTCTACCGGCTCGGTGACTTCGAGCGGAAGATCATCGCCTGCGCGGTGTGTCACGGCGTGCGCGCGGGCGGCGTCGACGCGCTGACCGTGCCGGGCATCGCGAACCAGTCGCCGCACTATCTGGTCGAGGTCACGCGCCTGTTCCAGTCGCCCGTCGACTTCCACAGCGCGATCGGGAACGGAATGAAGCTCGCGGTGATGCCGCTCTCCGACGACGACGTACGCGCAGTGTCGGAGTATCTCGCGAGCATGGGCGAGGTGGGCGAATGATCCGGTTGGACGTGAACGGCAAGAGCGTCGAGGTGGACGTCTCGGACGACATGCCGCTGCTCTGGGTGCTGCGCGACGTGCTCGGACTGACCGGCACGAAGTTCGGCTGCGGGCACGGCCTGTGCGGCGCGTGCACGGTGCACCTCGACGGGGTCGCGATCCGCTCCTGTGTCGCGCCGGTGTCGGCGGTCGCGGGCCAGAAGATCGTGACCATCGAGGCGATCGGCGAGACCGCGCTCGGGAAGCGGGTGCAGGATGCCTGGCTCGCGCTCGACGTCGTGCAGTGCGGCTACTGCCAGCCGGGCCAGATCATGCAGGCGACCGATCTTCTGGCGAGGAACTCCGCGCCGTCGGACGCGCAGATCGACGCCGCGATGGCCGGGAACCTGTGCCGCTGCGGAACCTATCCGCGCATCCGCGGCGCGATCCATCAAGCCGCGCGCGACGCGAAGCGTGGGCAGAACGGCTGACCAGATGCGAAGCGACGTCACGCGCCGCGCCTTCCTGAAGATCGCCGCGATCGGCTCCGGCGGTCTCCTGCTCTCGGTGCACTTCGAAGCGCACGGCGCAGAGGCGCCCGCCCCCGCGCCGACCGACCGCTACGAGCTCCGGCCGCGCGCCTACCTGCGGGTCACGCGCGAGGGCGCCGTGCACCTGATCGTTCCGCGCGTGGAGATGGGGCAGGCGGTGTACACCGCGATCGTGCAGCTCGTCGCCGAGGAGCTCGACGTCGAGCCCGCGCGCTTCGTCGTCGAGCACGCGCCGCCCGACGACGCGCTGTTCGGAATACCGTCGGGAGAGCAGATCACGGGCGGCTCGACGACGATCCGCGGCCTGTGGCTGCCGATGCGCCGCGTCGGCGCGCTGACGCGCGGGCT
>CAZMKX010000535.1:0-3303 GCA_964566375.1 uncultured Myxococcales bacterium | reverse complement strand
GACGCGATCGACTTCGACGGAGCGCGCGGTCAAGCGCGCAGCCTATCAGGCGGCGCGCGCGCGGACCAGAACGAGTCGGCGCGAGGAACCGCTTGCCACGGCGCGAGCCCGCAGCCTACGCTCGCGAGCGAGGGAGTCGGAGCTGAGCGCACCCGCGGCCGCACCGGAGTTCACGCCCGCCTATCGCGCGTACGCGCTCGGGCTGCTCGTCGTCGTCTACGTGCTGAACTTCGTGGACCGGCAGATCCTGACGATCCTGGCCAAGCCGATCGCCGACGAGTTGCAGTTCTCGGACACGCAGCTCGGCCTGCTCACCGGCCCCGCGTTCGCGCTCTTCTACACGTTCGCGGGCATCCCGATCGCGCGCTGGGCGGACGTGGGCGTGCGGCGCTCGATCATCGCGCTCGCGCTCTTGATCTGGAGCGGCATGACGGCGCTGACCGCGGGCGCCGCGAACCTGACGCAGCTCGCCCTCGCGCGCGTCGGGGTGGGGGTGGGTGAAGCGGGCTGCAGCCCGCCCGCGCACTCGCTGATCTCGGACATGTTCCCGGTCGAGCGGCGCGCGACGGCGCTCTCGATCTACTCGCTCGGGATTCCGATCGGCGCCGCGCTGGGCAGCCTGATCGGCGGCTGGCTCGGGCAGCTCTACGGCTGGCGCATCGCGTTCCTGGCGGTCGGATTGCCGGGCGTCGCACTGTCGCTGATCGTCCGGCTCACGCTGCGCGAGCCGCCGCGCGCCGCGGTGCACAAGCGCGACAGCATCCGCGAGGTGTTCGCGTTCATGCTGCGCCGGCGCGCGTTCGTGCACATGTCGGCGGGCGCATCCCTGCACGCGTTCTACGGCTACGGCGCGGCCTCGTTCATTCCCGTGTTCCTGATGCGCGTGCACGGCTTCGAGCTCGGGCCGCTCGGCACGTGGCTCGCCGCGATCGGGCTCACGACCGGCGTGCTCGGCACGTATCTGGGCGGCGCGATCTCGGACCGGCTCGCGGCGTCGGAGGTGCGCTGGTACATGCGCGTGCCCGCGATCGCTTCGCTGATCGGAATCCCCTTCACGTTCCTCTTCTACCTCTGGCCCGACGGGCGGACCGCATTGCTGCTCTCGATCCCCGGAACGCTGCTCGGCCCAATCTACCTCGGCCCGACCTTCGCGATGACGCAGAGCCTGGTCCGACCCGACATGCGCGCGCTCGCCTCGTCGATCCTGCTCTTCATCATCAACCTGATCGGGCTGGGCATGGGACCGTGGTTCGTCGGCATGCTCTCCGACGCGCTGAAGCCGAGCTTCGGCGTCGATTCGATCCGCTACGCCCTGCTCGGCACGGTCGTGGTGGGAGGCGCCTGGTCGTCGGTGCACTATCTGCTCGCCGCGCGAACGCTGCGCCAGGACCTGCAGGCCAAGGACGGCTGACTTTTCGCAGGGTCTCTGCTACACGCAGGCCCCGTGGGTTCGGTGCGCCCCTACCTCCAGTTCGCGCGGCTCGCCTTCCAGCGCCGCGCGGCCTACCGACTCGCCAACTGGACGGGCGTCGCCGTGAACGGCTTTTTCCTGCTCGTCCACGCGCAGGTGCTGCTCGCGTTCTTCCGCGCGCGGCCGGGCGCGCTGGGCTGGACCCCGGACGAAGCGGTCCTCTACTTCACGGCGTCGGAGTCCCTGTTGATGGTGGTCGGGATCTTCACCGACGTCCGCTACAACCTGGCGGAGCGCATCCGCACCGGAGACGTGGTCACCGACCTCGCGCGACCCGTGACGCTTTTCCATCGCGACCTCGCCGAGCGCTACGGCACGGCCTTCTACTACATGCTCGCGCGCTTTCCCCCGGTCTTCGTCGTCGGCGTCCTGCTCTTCGCCGTGTCTCCGCCGCTGCGCTGGGAGCTCTGGCTCTTTCCGGTGTCGCTCGTAATGGCCGTCGGTGTTTCCGCCGGGCTCTGGTACGTCACCTGCTCGTCGGCGTACTTCCGCGACACGGCGACCGGCGAGCTGACCGCGCTCGTGTTCGTGAACACGCTGCTCGGCGGAATGGTCGTTCCGCTCGACTTCTACCCGGATTGGCTGCGCTGGATCGCCGACGTGCTGCCGTTCCGCGCGACGCTGTACACGCCGGTCGCGCTGCTCGCGGGGAAGCTCTCGGGCGGCGCGCTCGCCTTCGGCCTGGCGCATCAGCTCGCGTGGTTCGGCGCACTCGTCGCGCTCTCGCTCGGCATCGAGTCACGCGGGCTGCGGCGGCTCGCGACGCAGGGCGGGTGAGCCGTGATCTCCGACGCGCTCTCGCTCTGGCTGCGGCTCGCGGGCGCGCAGATCCGCGCGCAGATGCAGTACCGCACCTCCTTCGCGATCCAGAGCGCAGTCTCGTTCAGCGTGATGGTCAGCGACCTTGCGCCCGTCTGGATCCTGTCGCGCTTCTTCGGCCACCTGGACGGCTGGAGCTTCGCGGAGCTCGCGCTGCTCTACGGAATGGTGGGAACGTCGTGGGCCTGCGTCGAGATGGTGCTGCGCGGCTTCGAGAACTTCTCGACGTATCTCCTGCAGGGCGATCTCGATCGCATCCTGCTGCGCCCGCGCTCGGTCATCCTGCAGGTCGCCACGCGCGACTTCGACGCGCGCAAGATCTCGCGCCTGGCGCAGGCGCTGCTCGTGCTCGGAATCGCCTGCATCGCCCTGGGTCTCGGTCCGCGCGCCCTCGCCTGGGTCTCACTCGGAATCGCGGGGGGAATGCTCTGCTTCGCCGGCATCGTCATGGCGGGCGCCGCGATCCAGTTCTGGACGCTCGGCCAGGCGCAGGAGCTGCAGAACATCCTGACGTACGGCGGCGCGGCGGTGCTCGCCTACCCGGTGTCGATCTACGCGACCTGGTTCCGGCGCGTGCTGACCTACGGGGTGCCGCTCGCGTTCGTGAACTACTTCCCCGCGCTCGCCGCGCTCGGCCGTACGGAGGCCGCCGGGTGGCCTCCGTACCTGCCGTGGCTCTCGCCGTTCGTCTGCTCGGGCGTGCTGGCCTTCGGCCTGGCGGTCTTCGCGCGCGGTCTTCGGCGCTACGAGTCGACGGGGAGCTGACGCGATGATCGAGGTCTCGAAGATCGAGAAGACCTTCCGCGTCGCGCGCCACCACCGCGGCTTCCTCGGCGCGTTCCGGAACCTGGTCGAGACCGACTACGACGTCGTGCGCGCGGTCGACGGCGTCTCGTTCCGGATCGAGGCCGGCGAGTTCGTCGGCTTCATCGGCCCGAACGGCGCGGGCAAGTCGACCACGATCAAGATGCTGACGGGCGTGCTCGAGCCGTCGGGCGGGAGCGTGCGCGTGG
>CAZMKX010000534.1:0-3304 GCA_964566375.1 uncultured Myxococcales bacterium | reverse complement strand
AGAACTCCCGCGCCGCGCGCGCGACGCCCTTTCCCCAGGTACCGTACAGAAGCGGCGGCCCGCCACGGACGCTCGGCCAGGGCGAGAGGTCGACGTCGCTCGCCCTTCCCGTTGCGAGCAGACCGCGCAGCTCGGCGAGGCTCGTGTCGAAGCGCTCGAAGCGCTTCGCGTAGTCGCGACCGAACGCGCGGAAGTCGTTCTCGGTCGAGCCCGCGCCGACGCCCAGGACGAGACGGTCGCCCGCGAGCTGCATCAGCGAGAAGATGCGGTGCGCGAGCTCCACGGGGTGGTAGAGCGGAAGCTGTACCACCGCCGTCCCGAGCCGCACGCTTCGCGTCGCCGCGGCCGCAGCTGCCAGCACGATCAGCGGATCCGACACCATGCGCCCGCGGCCCACGGCCTGGGGTACCCAGAGGCCGTCGAACCCTTCACCCTCGACCTCGCGCACGCGCTCGATCAGCTCGCCGGTTTCGAGCGTCGGAGAGGTCGGAGCGATCAGGACGCCGAGCCGCATCGGTGTAGGGTCGCCGGGCGGCTAGCGCGCGGCGGCCGTCGCCTTGATCTCGATCATCTGTCCCGGCAGCGCGAGCGCCGTCACACCGATCGCCGTCCAGGCCGGAAAGTTGCCGGGCAGGAAAGCCGCCTTCACCTCGTTCATCGCGCCGAGGTCCGCCATGTTGGTGTGGTAGCTGACGATCTCGACGACGTCGTCGAGCGTGAGTCCCGCCGCGGCGAGCACCGCCTTCATGTTCTCGAACACCTTGCGGGTCTGCGCCCTGATGTCGCCCTCGCCCACCAGCTTCGCCTCGGCATCGCACGGCATCTGGCCGGCCAGGATGACCAGGTCGCCGACGCGAACCGACTGCGAATACCCGAACGCCTTCTCGTAGCCCCAGCCGAATTCCAGTACCTGCTTGCGCGCCATCTTGCTCTCCTTCGCCTGCTCGAACGAATCGCCCGCGCCGACTATAGACCGATTCGGGCCGGGCGCGTTCGATCAAGGCATCCCGGCAGATCGCCGACTATCTTCGAGTACACACGATTGGGAGGAGCGAGCCTTGACGACCCGTGGGCGGCTTTCGGGACTGGCCTGTGTTCTGCTCGCCTCGATCCTTTCGCTTCCGGCGGCAGCAGCGGACAAGGAGTCGGGTGTCTACTTCAACGCCGGCGTCGGCGTGAACTGGGCCGACGACGTCGACGTCGAGATCGCGGGCATCTCGGGGAACGTGGACCTCGACGTCGGCGCCCGCCTGGGGCTGGGCGTCGGATACAACTTCAACAAGTACATGGGCGTCGAGTTCGACACCGGCTTCCTGTGGAACGACTTCGACGACTTCGACGGCTCGCTCTGGCACCTTCCGTTCATGGTGAACGGCGTCTTCCGCTACCCGAACGAAAGCAAGTTCGAGCCCTACGTCGGCGGCGGCATCGGCGGCTCGCTCGACATCCTCTACGTCGACGACTTCGGCATCGACGACACCGACACCGACTTCAACTTCGCGTGGCAGTTCCTGGCGGGGGTCCGGTACATGCTCCAGGACAACATGTCCCTCGGACTCGGCTACAAGTTCCTCGGTGTGTCGAGCAGCGACTACGACATCGACGGCATCGACATCGACGTCGACGACTCGGACAACCACTCGCTGAACGTCGTGTTCAACGTCGTCTTCTAGCCTCTCGGCGGGATATCGCGCTCACGCCTGCGAGCGCGGAGCTCGACGCTGGGCCTGAGCGACCGAATCGCTCCGACTCCGTGTGCGGCTCGAGCCTGGCTCCGAGCGTGAAGCGAGCCTTCCCGGGCCGCTCTCGCTGCTGGCGCGGAGTGTGCATCTCCGGTCGGCATGGAATTCGTGCCGCCGACTCGGAGAGCACGCCGCGCGGAGGAAACCGCGGGGCGGTGTGACTGCTTTGGCGCGAGAGCGCTCGATCCGCGTCCGAAGCGCGCCTCGAGGCCTGCTCGACCGTCGACAGGACGCCCCACCGTCGCCACCGAGAGTGTGGCCATACGACTCGATCTCCCTCTGCGCGGCGCAGTCCTGCGACCTTGCGGAGGGTTCCACCGATGACCGCGGAAGCCCGGCGCCTGCGGGAAGCGCGCGACGGCGCGAAGCCCTGGAAGAAGTGGGGGCCGTACCTGAGTGAGCGGCAGTGGGGCACGGTTCGCGAGGACTACAGCGAATCGGGCGACGCGTGGAACTACTTCACCCACGACCAGGCGCGCTCGCGCGCATACCGCTGGGGCGAGGACGGGCTCGCGGGGATCTCCGACGACCGGCAGAGGCTCTGCTTCGCGCTCGCGCTCTGGAACGGTCAGGATCCGATCCTGAAGGAGCGGCTCTTCGGCCTGACGAACAGCGAGGGAAACCACGGGGAGGACGTCAAGGAGTACTACTTCTATCTCGATTCCACCCCGACTCACTCGTACATGAAGTATCTGTACAAGTACCCCCAGTCGGCGTATCCGTACGACCAGCTGGTTGCGACCAATCGCCAGCGCGGCCGCCACGAGCTCGAGTACGAGCTGATCGACACGGGCGTGTTCGAGGGCAACCGCTACTTCGACGTCTTCGTCGAATACGCGAAGGCGGGGCCCGACGACCTCCTGATCCTGATCACCGTCGAGAACCGTGGCCTGACGCCGGCATCGCTGCACGTGTTGCCGTCGCTCTGGTTCCGCAACACGTGGTCGTGGGGCGGCGATGCGCCGCGCCCGGTGCTGCGGCAGGCGGGCGACGGCGTGATCGCGGTCTCGGATCCCGAGCTCGGGGACCGCTCGCTGTCTGCCGACGGTGCGCACGAGCTCCTCTTCACCGAGAACGAGACGAACACCGAGCGCCTCGTGCGCGTTCCCAACCGCACGCCGTACGTGAAGGACGCCTTCCACGAGTACATCGTGCGCGGGCGCGCGGGGGCGGTGAATCCGGAGAAGGCCGGCACGAAGGCGGCTGCGCACTACGCCCTCGAGGTGCCCGCGGCCGGCTCGCGCACGCTGCGCTTGCGACTCCGCGAGGCGTCCCCCGCACAGGGAGACGCGTTCGAGGACTTCGATGCGGTGCTCCAGGCACGGCGCAGCGAAGCAGACGAGTTCTACGCGTCGGTCATCCCGAAGTCTCTCGACGCCGACGCCACCCGCGTGATGCGCCAGGCGCTGGCCGGGATGCTGTGGTCGAAGCAGTTCTACAACTACGACGTGGACCGCTGGCTCTCCGAGCACGGAGCCGATCCGTTCAATCCGCGGCGCCGCGCTCCCCGCAACGAGCACTGGCACCACATGTACAACGCCAACGTGATCTCGATGCCGGAC
>CAZMKX010000533.1:0-3305 GCA_964566375.1 uncultured Myxococcales bacterium | reverse complement strand
ACTTCCTGATCCACCTGGCCGGCGTGCTGCACCGACGCGGCCACCTGCGCGCCGCGGACGCGGTGCGCGCGCGCGTACCGCTCGCGATGGTCGAGCGCGCGGCGGGCGCGCTCCTGCGCACGCGCTTCGCCTGCGTGACGACGGAGCTCGGCGGCGCCGCGATCGACGTCGACAACGACGCGGATCTAGAGGTCGTCGAGAAGATGCTCGAGCGCTGGAAGGCGATGCAGGCGCGACTCGCGCGCGCGGCCTGAGCGCGAAGACCGGCTATCCTCGCCGGCATGACGAGCCTGTTCGAGACGGTAACCGGATCGCGCGCGGGTCTCCGCGACCTCTCTGCGCGCGGTCTCGTGCGAGCCACGGGCGCGGATCGGGCCCGGTTCCTGAACGGAATGCTTGCGGCCGACGTGGGCAGGCTCCAACCGGGCCAGGCGCTTCCCGCGCTGCAGCTCGATCGCAAAGGCCACGTGCTTGCCGAGCTCTGGGTGCTGGCCGAGACGGAGGCGCTCCTGCTCGACGTCGCGCCGGGGGCGGAAGCCGAGCTCACGGCGGTGCTCGAGAAGCACATCGTCGCCGACGACGTCGTGCTCACGAGCCTTTCCGCGGAGCTCGGGCAGCTCGGCGTGGAGGGACCGGAGGCGCGCGATGCACTGGCCCGGCTCGGCGTCGGCCTGCCCGCGCCAGGCCGGCTGCAGCGCGTCCCGTTCGGCGACGAGTCGCTGCTGGTCGTCGCGGGCGGAAGCCTCGGCGAGGAAGGCGCGCGGGTGATCGGAAGGCGCTCGGCCCTCCCGCGACTGCGCGAAGCCCTCGCGCTCGCGGCGCTCTCGGACGCGTCGATCGAGGCCCTCCGCATCGAGGCCGCCATCCCGGCGCTCGGGCGCGACGTGACGGCGCGGAACTTCCCGCAGGAGGCCCGACTCGAGCGCGCGTTCTCGCTCGCGAAGGGCTGCTACGTGGGTCAGGAGATCGTCGCGCGCATTGCCTCGCGCGGCGCCGTCAATCGCCTGCTCGTCAAGCTGCGCACGCGCGCGCTCGTCGCGCCCGAGAGCGAGATCCGCGTGGGTGACACCGTCGTGGGTCAGGTCACGTCGAGCGCGGTCTCGCCCGCGAGCGGGCCGATCGCGCTCGGCTACGTCAAGGTCGCGGAGGCGCGTCCCGGCGTCGGGGTCGAGATCGGCGCGGTGACCGGCGAGATCGTCGACGACTACTTGCGGCGGTAGCTCCCCGAGATCGCCTGCCAGCGTGCGCCGTCGAGCGCGAAGAGCAGGTCCAGCGCGTAGGTCACGGCACCCGGCGGGAGCGGCCCATCCGCGGCGAGACGCTGCCCGAGCGCGAACGAGACGTCCGCGACCACACGCTGCCGTCCGTCCGGCTGCGCGGTGATCGAGACGCCGTCGAGCCGCGCGCCGACCTCCTCGTCGCGCAGCGCATTGGTGTCGACGAGCGCGCGCACGCCGAAGTAGTCGAGGCCGTCGCTGGCCCTGAAAGACTCGGCGACGTGGTCCAGGACGAAGATCGGCTGCTTGGCCTGGATCGCGTCGACGAGCGCGGGAACGAGCTCCTCGAGACGTTCCGTCGCGGGCGCCGCTGCGGGCGGCGGATCCGGCTTCGCGGACTCGTCCTCGGAGCACGCGCCGACGCCGACCAGGATTCCGATCGCCGCGAAGCTGGCAAGCGACGCTCTCACGCTCCCTCCGTATGATCCGGGCATGTCGCGGCGGATCCTCTCCATCTTCGCCAAGGCTCCGATCCCCGGCCTGGTGAAGACGCGGCTCGCGCCCGAGCTGTCGCTCGAGGCGGCTGCCGCACTGTACGAGGCCATGCTGCTCGACATTCTCGACCAGCACGCGGCGCGCCGCACGTCGGACCTCTCGCTCTGGTTCGCCCCCGCCGGGCAGCGCGCCTGGTTCGAGCGCGCTGCGCCCGCACACTTCCGGCTGATCGCGCAGAGCGGGCCCGACCTCGCGTCCCGGATGGCCGCGCTCTTCCGCACGCACGCTGCGGAGGGCTACGACCGGATCGTCCTGCGCGGGAGCGACAGCCCGACGCTTCCGCTCGAGCGCGTGGAAGAGGCCTTCGACGCGCTCGAGCGCGCGGACCTCGTGCTCTGCCCCGATCGCGACGGCGGCTACAACCTGGTCGGCTTGCGCGCGCCGCACGACGCGCTGTTCGCACTCGAGCTCTCGCACGCGGGCGTGCTCGCGCAGACTCTCGCGCAGGCGCGCGCGCTCGGACTCCGCGCGGATCTGCTTCCCGCCCACCACGACGTCGACACGTTCGCCGACTTCCTTCTTCTGTCGCCGAATCTCGATGCGCGACTCACTCCGCGCACGCTCGAGCGCTCTCGAACCCTCCTCGCGCGCTGACGGCATACCGGTTGCACAACCGACGTCGCCGACACCCATGCGACCGCAATGCGGCGGCTCGCTGATCGGAGGGAGCGTGATGAAGAGAACGATGAGAACCGAAGCAGCAATCGCCGCGGCATTGCTTTGCTTTTCGCCGCTGGTGGCGCGTGCCGACGCGGCTTCCGACGCCCGCCTTGCGGCGATGGAACAGCGAATGACTCAGCTCGAGGACAAGCTCGCGACGAGCGAGCAGACGATAAAGGAGCAGCAAGCGCTGCTCAGTTCGCAGGCAACGCCCGCCGTGGGAGCAGGCGAGGCGGTCGAAGAGATCGACGTGTTCCTGAGCCGCGTCGACGTCGCCGGCTACGTGTCCGCGTCGTACGTCTACAACGCGAACAACCCCCAGGATCCGATCTACGCGAACGCGCTGAACCAGTTCAACCTGGACCACAACACGTTCAATCTCGACGATGCGGCACTGGAGTTCTCCATGCCGGCCGACGAGCCGGGACGCGCGGGGTTCCAGCTCGACCTGAACTTCGGCGACAACGCCGGCATCCTGGGCGGATACCGGTTCAACACCCCCGGCTATGCGTCGGACAACTTCGTCGAAGTCGAGCAGATGAACGTGTCGTACAACTGGGATGACATCGTCTTCAAGTTCGGAAAGTTCGACACGCTGATCGGCTACGAAGTCATCGACGTGACTGCGAACAAGCAGGTCACTCAAGGCGTGCTGTTCACCTACGCGATTCCGCTCTACCACACGGGCCTGCTCGCCTCGAGCAAGTTCAACGAGGAGTGGGGCTGGGCGTTCGGCGTGACGAACGGCTGGAACAACGCGACGGACCTGAACGACAACAAGGGCTTGATCGCGCAGATCAACCTGTCGACGGGGCCGTTCACGAGCGCGCTCTCGAGCTACTACGGCTCCGACGGCAACACCGGCTTCGCCGG
>CAZMKX010000532.1:0-3316 GCA_964566375.1 uncultured Myxococcales bacterium | reverse complement strand
TCCGACACCGTGATGTGTGGCTCAGAGGTTCCAGGCATGGAAGAGCACCGTGAAGGCCGAGTCGATCACGACCAGGAAGAAGAGCGAGCTCACGACCGCGGAGGTCGTCGAGCGGCCGACGCCCTCGGCCCCGCCGCGCGTCGCGAGCCCCCACTGACAGGCGACCAGCGCGATCGCGGTCCCGAACGCGACGGACTTCAAGAGGCCGGAGCACACGTACCACACGTCGAGCGCGTTGTGCGTCTGCCGGGCCCAGGCCGAGAACGGCACGTCGAGCGAGCCGACGCCGACCACGGCGCCGCCGGCGATCGCGAACGTGTCGCCGAGCAGGGTCAGGATCGGGAGCATCAGCGCCAGCGCGAAGAGTCGCGGCAGGACCAGGTATCGGTAGGGGTCGAGGCCGATCGTGCGCAGTGCGTCGACCTCTTCGGAAACGCGCATCGTGCCGAGCTCCGCCGCGAACGCCGCGCCCGAGCGCCCCGACGCGACTACCGCGACCATCAGGGGCCCGAGCTCGCGCGTGATCCCGATGGCGACGCCGTCGGCGACGAAGATGTCGGCGCCGTACTTGTGCAGCGTGATCGCGCCCTGGAACGCGGTGACCAGGCCGACCAGGAACGTGATCAGGCCGACGATCGGCAGCGCGTCCGCCCCGGTCCGCTCCATCAGACGCAGGACCGCCCGCCACGGCACGCTGCGCGGATCGGCGAACGCCTGGCCCAGCGCGTAGACGGTGTTGCCGGTGAAGTCGAGGATCTGCCGGGCGAAGCCCCAGAGCTCGACCGTCGCTCGGCCGATCTGGTCGAGCAGGCCCGGCGTCCGCGGTGCGCCGCGCGGTTGCACGCCGCGCGGGCTGGTCGCGTACAGCTCCAGGATGTCCCGGACCCGGCCGTCGGCGCCCGCGAAGGTGGGCTCGACGCCGCGCGCGCGGAGCTCGTCACAGAGCGCGAGCAGGAGCGACGCGCCCGCGCCGTCGAGCGCGCGAAGCCGCGCGAGGTCGAAGCGGACGCGCCGCGCTGGTGCCGCGAGCAGCACGCGCAGGCGCCCGATCGCGTGAGGCGCGTCGCGCAGGTCGAGCTCGCCGACGAGGCGCAGCTCCGCGAGACCCGAGTCGGGATCGCTGCGCTCGACGCTGAACCCGGAATCGCCGGCGGCCGCGGTTTGCAACTGAATCGCGTTTCCCCGTCTCGCAGGTTAGCATGGCCCTTCGCGAGAACCCCGCGAGAGGAGTCGGCCGGTGTCGGAGCGCGTTACGATCGATCTCAAGGACGGCGTTGCGGACGTGCGCATGGTCCGCGCGGACAAGATGAACGCGATCGATGCGGGCATGTTCAGCGCGCTTCAGGAGGCCGGCAAGGCGCTGTGCAGCGACCGCAGCGTGCGCTCCGTGGTGCTCTCGGGCGAGGGCCGGGCGTTCTGCGCCGGTCTCGACATGGAGAGCATGTCGGCGATGGCCGGCGGCTCCCGCTCCGGCGAAGCGCCGGCGCAGAACCTGTTCGAGCGCGGGCCGAGCGGTGCGAACCGCGCGCAGCTGGCCGCCTGGATCTGGCAGGAGGTTCCAGTGCCGGTGATCGCCGCCGTACACGGCGTGGCGTATGGGGGCGGGCTGCAGATCGCGCTGGGCGCGGACCTGCGCATCGTCGCGCCGGACACGCGCATGTCGGTGATGGAGATCAAGTGGGGTCTGATTCCGGACATGTCGGCGTCGCAGACACTGCGCCGGCTCGTGCCGCTCGACGTCGCGATGGAGCTGACGTTCACCGGCCGCATCTTCTCCGGCACGGAGGCCAAGGCGCTGGGCCTGGCGACGCGCGTGTCCGATCACCCGCGCGAGGACGCGCTGGCGCTCGCGAGCGAGATCGCGAGCAAGAGCCCGGACGCGATCCGCGCCGGCAAGAAGCTGTTCCAGGAGGCCTGGTACGCGTCGACCGCGGACGGCCTGCGGCTCGAGGAGAACCTGCAGCGCACGCTGATCGGCCGGCCCAACCAGGTCGAGTCCGTCAAGGCGAACTTCGAGAAGCGCGCGCCGCGATTCGTCGACCCGAGCTGACCGCGCGTCGATGAGCGCCGCATTGTCGCACCAGGTCGCGGTGGTCAACGGCTTCCGCATGCACTACGTGCGCGCGGGCGCGGGCCCCGCGCTCGTACTTCTGCACGGCTGGCCGCAGAGCTGGTACGAGTGGCGGCACGTGATTCCCGCGCTCGCGGAGCGCTTCACGGTGATCGCGCCGGATCTCCGGGGCCTCGGCGATTCGGAGAAGCCGCTCGCCGGCTACGACAAGCGCACGATGGCCTCGGACGTGCGCGAGCTCCTGCGCGGTCTGGGCATCGAACGCATCGGCCTGGTCGGTCACGACTGGGGCGGCGCGGTCGCGTTCTATCTGACCTACGACAACCCGGGCCTGGTCGAGCGCCTGTTCATCTTCGACATGATTCCCGGTCTGGGACGCGCCGGCGGCGCGCTGGATTTTCCGACCGCGCGGCGCTTCTGGCACGTCTTCTTCCACGGCGGCAAGCCCGACCTGGCCGAGAAGCTCGTGCGCAACGACGTCGAGGGCTACCTCCGACACTTCTTCACGTCGACCGACTACAACTACAGCCCGAACGTGTTCTCGCGCGAGGACATCGCCGAGTACGTGCGCTGCATGTCGGCGCCGGGCGCGCTGCGCGCCGGCTTCCAGTACTACCGTGCGGGCATCGAGGAGGACCTGGTCAACCTGGCCGGCTGCACGCGCAAGCTCGCGATGCCCGTCCGCGCCTTCGGCGGCTCCGCCTTCCTCGGCAACGTCGTGCCCGCCTGGCAGACGGTTGCCGAGCACGTCGACGGCGGCGAGATCCCCGAGTGCGGCCATTTCGTCCCCGAAGAGAAGCCCGACTTCGCCCGCGAAGCGCTGCTCCAGTTCTTCGGTTAGGCCAGGAGCCGGGTCATGATCTCGCGCAGCGCCGCGGGATCCGCTTTGCCGCCGGAGGCCTTCATCACCTGGCCGACGAAGAAGTTCAACAGCTTCGTCTCGCCCGCGCGATACTTTGCGACCTGCCCCGCGTTGGCGTCGATCACGGCGCGCGCCATGCGCTCGAGCTCGCCGGTGTCGGACACCGCCTCGAGCCCGCGCGCGCGCATGATCGCCTCGGGCCGCTCGCCGGACTTCGCCATCTCGGCAAAAACCTCGCGCGCCGAGCCCGCGGTGATCCGTCCCGAGTCGACGAGCTTCAGGAGCTCGACCAGGTGCTCGGGCGTCAACGGGAGCTCGCGCAGCGACCTGCCCGACTCGGTCGTGGTCGCGAGCACGTCGCGCATGATCCAGTTCGAGACCGT
>CAZMKX010000531.1:0-3326 GCA_964566375.1 uncultured Myxococcales bacterium | reverse complement strand
GCTCGTCCCGCGCGGAGAAGTCGTTGAAGATCGTGTAGCCGAAGATGTGCTCGCGCGCGCGCTCGCGCGGGACGTTCGAGCCCTTGCGTCCGATCACGGCGGCGAACTCGAGCTCGTAGTCCATCAGCGCCGAGTACTCGGGCCAGACCACGTCCGTTTCGGGGCCGACGACCGCGAGCGTGTTGCACGTGTAGTACACGGGCGTCTCGTACCAGACCTTGGGGATCGGCGCCGGCGTGCCGCCCCGCGCGGCTTGCGCGAGACCGTTCTTCAGATGCTCCTCGAAGCACAGGAAATCGCGCATCTGCAGCGGCCGCGGAAGCGGCGCGAGCAGCCGCACGTCCTTGCGCGCATGACTCCGCGCGGGCAGCCCGCCGCGCTCGATCGACGCGAGCGTGCTTCGCGCCAGTGCCAGCGCGGGCTCGCCGCCGTCGATCAGCGCCTGCATCGAGTCGAGCGAGGGGGCCTCTCCGGAGAGTTCGGCGACGCGCGCATCGTCCGCGAAGAGCGCTCCGAGCCGGCGCGCTCCCGGCTCGCGCTCGAACGTCACGAGTCTCATCTCCGATCTCCTCCGTCTGACGGTACCAGATTCGTATTTCTGGTACCCTAAGCCGGAAGTCATGGCGCGGTCAAGACGGAAATCGGGAGCAACCGGGATCGAGACCTCCGAGCGTCTCGAGCAGATCCTCGACGAGCTCGAGGGCATCTACCTCGCCGAGGGCTTCCGGCGCCTGGGAATGGGTGAGCTCGCGGCCCGCCTGCATTGTTCCCGGCGCACGCTGTACTCGCTCGCTCCGACGAAGCCGGATCTGTTCCTGCGCGTGCTCGACCGGTTTCTGCGCCGCATCCGCGAGATCGGACGCGCGCGCGCGCAGGCGCACGAGGACCCGCGCGAGCGGATCGGCGCGCTGCTCGAGCCGGGGATCAGCGAGACTCGCGAGGCTTCGCCGGCGTTCACGGCGGACGTCGACGGCTGGGCGCCGTCGCGCCGAATGCTCGACCGTCATCAGCGGGAGCGCATGTCGCTCCTGCGCGAGATCGTCGAGGAGGGCGTGCGCACGGGCGCGTTCCGCGGCGTGCACGCGGAGCTCGTCGCCGAGGTCATGCTCGCCGCGGTTCAGCGCGTGCGCGATCCCGCCCTGCTCCGCCGCACGGGCCTCAGCATGGGAGAGGCGTTCGAGGAGTGCAGCAAGCTGATCCGCCACGGGCTCCTTCACCCGGACGGCCGCACGCGCGCGAGGAGGTCGCCGCCGTGAACGGACCAGAGGCGCCTACCGGAAGTGCCTGCGCAGGTACTCGCCGATGCGATCCACGGCTTCGCGCCCTTCCTCGAGCTCGCTCGCGAAGATCTGCCAGACGTGGATCATGCCCGGCCAGACCTCGAGCGTGACGTCGACGCCCGCGCGGCGTGCCGCCAGCGCGAGGCGCGTCGAGTCGTCGAGCAGCATCTCCCGCCGGCCGACCTGGATCAGGAGCGGCGGCAGGCCACGCAGATCTGCGTAGAGCGGCGCGGCGAGGGGCGTGCGCGGGCTCGCGCCGTTCAGGTAGGCAGGCGCCATCGCCGCAATCAGGCCCTTGCTCACCATCGGGTCGTCGCTGACGCCGCCGTTCATCGACTCGCCGATCCCCTCGAGGTCCACCCACGGCGAGAGCAGCGCGCCGGCCGCCGGCGTGGGCAGCTTCTGGTCGCGGATCGCCAGCAGCGTCGCCGTGGCGAGCCCGCCGCCCGCAGAGTCCCCCGCAATCGCGATGCGGCCGGGCGCGACGCCCTGCGCGAGCACGAAGCGGTACGCGCTGACGGCGTCGTCGACCGCGGCCGGGAACGGGTGCTCGGGTGCGAGGCGGTAGTTCAAGGCGAGTGCCCGAGCGCCGGACGAAGCGGAGAGGCGCGCGATCATGTCGCGGTGCGAGTTCACGCTGCCGAGCACGTAGCCACCGCCGTGCAGGTACAACACGACGTGGTCGGCGCGCGCACCGGGCGCCGCCAGCCACTCCGCGTCGACACCGCCGGCGCTGACGTTCTGCTTGGTGACCGGCGCGAGGTTCTTCACGTCGGAGAAGAGTCGATCCCAGCTCTCGCGCATCTGGGGAACCGTCGCGTTCGGTCCCCAGGTCGAGAACTCCTTCTGGATCTTGGTGATCAGGCGATCGAGCTCGGCTTGCGACATCGGACGGCCCTCCTGGGAAGATCCTACCTAGCGCACGACCGGCTTGCCGAACGGCGTGTACGGGTCGCCGGGAATCTCGATCAGCTCGACGAGCGTGCCGTCGGGGTCGGTGACGAAGACGAGCTTCGAGGCGTACGCAGGATGCGCGACGAGCGTCTCGTCGAGCACGCGCACGCCCGCGCCGCGCATGCGCTCGAGCGTGGCGTCGAGGTCGTCGACGCGCAGCATGAGCGCCGCCATTCCGGTCTCGTTCATCGCGCGCACGCGTCCCGAGCCCTGCGGTCGGGGCCGTGCGAACGCGAACAGCGCGAGGCGCACGCCGTCGCGCTCGACGAAGACGGTGCGCTGGTCGACGTCGGGAAGGCGCAGCAGCTTCGCGGACAGCGCGTCGGCCACGTGAACCTCCGAGAGCGGCCGGAAGCCGAGCAGGTCGCAGTAGAACTCGAGCGCCCTCTCCATGTCGGAGACGCACACGCCGATGTGGCCGACGCGCAGAACGGACACCTCAGTGCGCCTCCCCGAAGAGCGATTCGAGCTCGCGCTTGACCACCTTGCCCATCGCATTGCGCGGCAGCGCGGACACGAACTCGATCTGCTCGGGAACCTTGTAGCGGGCGAGCCGGTCGCGCGCGAAGGCCTGGAGCGCCTCGTCCGTGGTCGCCGCGTCCGAGCGAAGCTGCACCGCGGCGACGACGCGCTGCCCTAGTCGCGTGTCGGGGCGACCGAGCACTGCCGCCGCAGCGACGGACGGGTGCTCCTGGAGCACGCGCTCGACCTCGGCCGGATACACGTTCGCGCCGCCGCGCAGGATGAGCTCGTTGCGCCGTCCGCGGATGTAGAGATCGCCGCCCGCGTCGAGAAAGCCGAGATCGCCCGAGTGATACACGCCGTCGCGCAGCGCCTGCGCCGTCTCGTCGGGCCTGTTCCAGTAGCCGAGCATGGGCGTGTATACGCCGGCCCACGGACCGCTCGAGCGCGGCGCGACGCAGATCTCGCCGATCTCGCCGGCGGGGAGCGGCTCGCCCTTCTCGTCGAGAATCCGGATCTCGACCTGCGGCACGGCCTTGCCGCAAAGCCCGGGTGCGGGCGCGGCGCTTCCATCCGTGCGCGTGACGGCGGTCGGTGCCTCCGTCATGCCGTAGCCGATCACCACGTCGG
>CAZMKX010000530.1:0-3337 GCA_964566375.1 uncultured Myxococcales bacterium | reverse complement strand
CCGCAAGGACTGCGGCAGATCTCGCTTGGCGATGAGGACTAGATCGCACGATCCAAACTCTCGGGAGCGACTGCGGAACCATTCGCGGGCAAGGCGCTTGATCCGATTGCGCCGAACGGCGCCGCCGACCTTGCGCGTGACGGTGATTCCCAGGCGGGTAGGGCCGCCATCCCTTCGATCTCGGAGCAAGACGATGAAGAAGCGGGTCGTCCGGCGCTCGCCAAGCTCGGAGGAAGCCAGATAGTCCGCTCTCCGCATCCGCCGTCGAAGCGTTCTGCGGGGATCGGCCACCGGCGTCGACGGATCGCTACCTCTTCTTCGAGACCCGAGTGAGCTCGTGACGACCCTTCGCGCGCCGGCGCGAAAGCACATTGCGGCCGGCCGTTGTGCTCATCCGGGAGCGGAAGCCGTGATTGCGTGCGCGCCGGATTCGGCTGGGCTGGAATGTGCGCTTCATTGCATCTGCCTCGCGAGCTAGGTGCCTCGGTGGGCACGTATGAAAGCACCGGGTCCCCGGAGTGTCAACGCCGACCGGCGCACGCCGCCCCGGCAATCGACTTCGCGAGCCGGATGTTGCTTTGCTGCGCAGCACTTTGGTATGAGCACGGAATCCCACTGGTCTTCGCAGGTCGAAAGGTCCGACGCCCCCCATGACTGCAAGCGCTCCGGGCCTCGTCGGCGCAGACGGGGCGATGCCGCTTTGGAAGTCGGTGCTGCACACGCTTGCACACCGATTCGCGCATTCGACGCGTGATGATCTCCTCGAGAACACGCGCTGCCTCGAACGCACGTCGGACTCGCTGCGTCTCGCAGCGGATCGCGACGCGCTCGAGACGTGGATCCGCGCAGGCCACGTCGGAGCAATCGAGTCGACGCTCGCCAGCCTGACGGACTCCTCCGTCAGCCTCGCTCTGATCCCGGTGTCGCGCGTCGCTTCCCTCTCGGCGGACCCCGCCTTCACCTTCGAGACATTCGTCGCAAGCCCGTCCAACTCGGCGGCGCGAGAGCGAGCGCGGAGCCTGGCCGTCGACGGTGGCGCACGCGGCGGGAGTGTCGCGCTGCTCGGGTCCGCGGGAGCGGGCAAGACCCATCTGCTGCGCGCGATCGCCGCCGCCCGCGACGCGCAGAACCCGTCGCACACGGCGCACTACGGCAGCGCAGAAGCGCTCTCGCTCGACCTCGTGAACGCCATCTCGAGCGGAGACGTGCCGTCCTTCCGCGCGCGACTCCTCGGCGCGAGCGCGCTGCTCGTCGACGACCTTCAGTCGCTCGCCGGCCGTGAAGCCACTCAGCTCGAGCTTCTGCGTTCCTTCGACCTGCTCGAGGCGCGCGGCGTGCCCATCGCGATCACGCTCGCCAGGACGCCCGAGCGGACGCCGGGCCTGACCGAAGCGCTGCGCGCGCGCCTCTCGTCGTTCGAGCTGGTCGAGGTGAAGCCGCCGGAGTGGGAGACGCGCGTCGCGATCGTCCTCGCTCGCATCCGCCGGTGGGGAGTAGAGCCGAAGCCGGAGGTCGCATCGCTCCTGGCGACGAGGCTGCGGGGGAATCTCGGGCGACTCGACGCCGTGCTGACCCGGTTGATGACGCAATCCTCCCTCGGTCCGGGGCTCGAGGACGTCGACCTGGTCAAATACCTGCTGAGCCACGATACCGACCCGCAGATTCGCGTCACGCCGGAAGACGTTCTGAATGCGGTCGCTCAGCAGTTCGACGTCCGCATGCGCGACCTGCGCTCGACGAGCCGAAGCCCGCGCGTCACCACACCGCGGCAGATCGCCATGTACCTGGTACGGCGCCACTGCGGCCTCTCGTACCCGGAGATCGGTCGCCGCTTCGCCCGACATCACACGACGGCGCTGCACTCCGATCGCGTGATTCAGGGTCAGCTCGCCGAGAACGCCAGTTTGCGCGCCGCCGTGCTGCTGATCGAGAAAGAGCTGATGCGCGTCTCGGAAGAAGGTGGATGAGCGGTGGAAAACCGGGGCCCCTCACACAAGTCCACCGAGTCTCCGCCGCCAGGCACGGGCTGCGACGAGTTCCTGGTGGAGAAAAGCCCGAGCCGGGGCGCAGGTTCAGGGAAGTTTTCCAGAATTCCACCGTCTTCCCTCCTACTCCTACTCAACTTGCCTTAAGATCAGAAGAAGAAGTGGGAGGCAGGTTGGCATGAAGCTATCGATCGAACGTGACGAGCTGTTGCGCGGCCTGGGTCGGGTGCAGGCCATCGTCGAACGCCGCGGCACCATGCCGATCCTGGCCAACGTGCTGATCGAAGCACGGACCGATGGACTGACGCTCGCTGCCACCGATCTCGAGGTGGCCGTCGTCGCAAATCACCCGGCCACGGTGAAGACACCGGGCTCCGTGACGCTCGGCGCGAAGAAGCTCTACGAGATCGTCCGCGAGCTCGAAGGGCCGGAAGTCGTGCTCGCCAGCGAAGATGGCGCTCGCGTGACGGTCACGTGCGGCCCGGCCAAGTTCCAGCTCCTCTCCACGTCCCCTGAGGAGTACCCGACGATCGCGAGCGCGGACGGCGTGGCGTTCGCCCAGCTCGACACCTCGCTGATCTCCGAGCTGATCGACCACACGCTCTACGCGACCTCGAGCGACGAGACGCGGTACAACCTGAACGGCGTCTTCGTCGAGAGCGTGGACGGAAAGCGCATTCGATTCGTCGCCACGGACGGCCACCGCCTGGCCATGATCGAGCGGGCGGTCCCGACGGCGGTGGGTTTCCTGTCGAAGGGCATCATCGTCCCCCGCAAGGGCGTGGCCGAGATCCGCAAGCTGTGCGACGAGGGCGAAGGCTCTGTCGATCTCGGGCTCGGCGATGGCTTTCTCATGGTCCGCCGGCCTGACCTCCTCCTCACGACCCGGCTGATCGATGGCGAGTTCCCGAACTACCGTCAGATCCTCCCCAAGGGCCACCGGGTGCGGCTCCTGGTCGAGCGGGAGCGCCTGCAGCACGCGGTTCGACGCATTGCCCTCATGGCGCACGAGCGCTCGCGCGGATTCCGGTTCGTGCTCAGCGAAGGACAGGTCGATCTCTCGGCCAGCAACCCGGACCTGGGCGAGGCGCGCGAGGTTCTCCCCGTCGAGTACGCCGGAGACCGCTTCGAGACCGCCTTCAACGCGCGCTATCTGCTCGACGTGCTGGGCTCGATGACCGCCAAGGAGGTCGTCCTGGAGCTATCGGAGGAGCTGAGCCCCGCGCAATTCCGTCCGGCCGACGATCCGGACGAAATTGCGGTGATCATGCCCATGCGGCTGTAGCCGTGGGCCTCTCGTTCCGCTAGTTTTAGCAGCGATTGCAGCACCTTGCGGCGCAAGGGGGCCCCTT
>CAZMKX010000529.1:0-3338 GCA_964566375.1 uncultured Myxococcales bacterium | reverse complement strand
AGAAGTCGCTCGCGCAGAAGGCGCTCGACCCGAGCGCCGAGCAGGTGATGATCTATTCGCTCGCGCAGATCTACACGCAGCTCGGAAAATACGATGCCGCGCTTGCTCTGATGAACCAGTGGTTCCAGAGCGAGCAGAACCCGAAGCCCGATGCGTACTACCTGATGGCGATGATCCTGGTGCAGCAGGAGAACTTCAAGGCCGCCGAGGAGCCCGCGCGAAAGGCGATCGAGCTCTCCGAGCAGCCGAAAGAGAGCTGGCTGCAGCTGCAGGTCGTGATCTACACGCAGCTCAAGGACTACCCGCACGTGGCGGACACGCTAGAGCGGCTGGTCGAGGTGTCGCCGGGAAGGCAGCAGTACTGGCTGCAGCTCGCGGCGGTGCAGAAGCACCTCGACCGCGAGGCGAAGGCGCTGGCGACGATGCAGCTCGCCTACGAGGCCGAGCTCCTGAAGGGCGACAAGGAGCTGCGTCAGCTCGCGCGCCTGCTCTTCCTGCGCCAGCAGCCCTACGAGTGCGCGCGGGTGATCGAGGACGCGATCGCGTCCGGCGAGGTGAAGGCGGACGCGGAGGCCTACCGGCTGCTCTCGAACTGCTTCATCGCGGCGCGCGAGAACGACAAGGCGCTCGAGCCGCTGGCGAAGGCGGGGGAGCTCGCGACCGACGGCGAGATGTACATGCTTCTCGGCCAGATGTACCTGCAGCGCGAGCGCTACGCGCCCGCGATCGACGCGCTCGAGAAGGCGCTCGCGAAGTCGAAGCCCGAGCAGCGCGGCTCGGTGCACCTGCTGATCGGCGTCGCGCAGCTCGGAAACGAGCGCTTCGCCGATGCCGAGCGCTCGTTCCGCGTCGCGGAGGACGACGCAAAGGTGCGTCGCGCGGCCGAGAGCTACCTGAAATTCCTGAAGGAGCAGCGCGCGCGGCACGAACAGCAGGAGGCGCAGGCCAGCACCACTCGGGGCTGACGCGCGCGGCGCGCTGACGTACCGTCGCGGGCGATGCGGCTTCTGACGGGCGCGCGGCACTTCCAGGTCCACGAGCTTCCCGCCTACGACCTCGAGGGGACGGGCGAGCACCTCTACGTCGAGGTGGAGAAGGAGGATCTGAACACCGACGACGTCGCAGACGCGATCGCGCGGGTCGCCGGGCTTCGCGCGCACGACGTCGGCTTCGCGGGGCGCAAGGACCGCGTGGCAATCGCGCGGCAGTGGTTCAGCGTGCGGCTCGCGGACGAGTCCCGTCTGGGCGCGCTCGCGTCGCCCCATTCGTCGGGAAGGCTCGAGGTGCTCTCGGTCACACGCCACACGAGCAAGCTCCGCCTCGGTGACCTGCGCGGGAACCGCTTCCGGCTCGCCATCGGCGACGCCGAGGCGCCGGAGGCGCGCGCGCGCCTCGAGCGCGCGCTCGCGGACCTGGCCGCGGGCGGGCTCGAGAACCGCTTCGGCCCGCAACGCTTCGGCTCGAGCCACGGGAACCTCGCGCTCGCGCGCGCCTGGGGCAGCGGTGACTTCGCACGCGCCGTGGAGCTGTGCGTCGATCCGACGGGCGCGTGGTCGCTCGCGGATCCGCTGCCCGCGGGATTTCGCACCGGACCGACGGGCAACGTGCTCGGCGCGCTGCGCCGGAATGCGCGCGATCCCCGCTCCGCGCTCGCGCGCGCGGGCCCGCGCTTCGCGAAGCTGATCGCGTCGGCCGCACAGAGCGCCATCTTCAACGCCGTTCTCGATGCGCGGAGCGCGAGCGGAACGCTGCGCCGCCTGCGTGCGGGCGACGCCGTGCGCACGCGCGAGGGCGGCCTGATCCGCTGCTTCCCCGAGGATCTCGAAACGCTCAATGCGCGCGCGGCGCCGGGCCGTCTCGAGGTCTTCGCGACGGGGCCGCTCCCCGGGGCGCGCGTGTTCCGGCCCTCGCGCGACGTCGAAGCGGAGGAACGCGCGGCCTCCGCGGCACTCGGCATCGACTGGGCCTGGCTCGACGAGGGCGGGCCGCTCGCGAGTCCGGGCGAGCGTCGGAACCTGATCGTGCCGCTGCTCGAGAGCCCCGCGCTCGAGCGGGACCGGGAGCGCACCTGGCTCACGTTCGCTCTCGCGCCCGGAGCCTACGCCACGGAGCTTCTCACACAGATCGGTGTCGAGGTGCCCGAGCGGCGCGGCTGAGCGCGACTGTCGCAAGGCGTCCCCTTCCGACTCCAGCGAGAAGTGCGCGCCGCCGATACGGCGCACGTCCCGCCGCTCTTGGAGAGCTCCACCGATGGCCGCCCCGCCCAGGATGTCGATCGGCTTCGCTCGGCAGCTCGCCGCCGCGCACGAGGCCCTGCACGTCGAGGGGATGCGCGCCGCAGCGGCGATCGAGGGGAATCCGTTCGAGGTCGAGGTCCGCCGCTTCGGCCGCGCATGCGCGACGCTCTCCGCGAAGCTCTCGATCGTCGAGTGGTACAATCGCGTGGTCGGCATCGAGCAGCAGGACGCGCGCGCGATTCCGCAGATGCTCGACTTCTTCCGCTCGCGCGGCATCCGCGCGCGATTCGAGATCGGGCCTGCGGAGCTCACCTCGGCGCTCGCGCTGCAGCTCGCGATCGAGCGCGTGGGCGTGGAGCGCATCGAGTCGATGCTGTTCGCGCCGATCGGAGCGCTGCTTCCGCCGCGCGCGAGCGGGATCTCCGTGCGCGAGTCCCCGCTCGAGGAGCTCGGCACGTTCATGGACCTGTGGGCGCGCGGCTTCGCGCTGCCCGACTTCCTGACCGACGACGTGATCCGGCTGCGCTCCGCCTCGTTCAGCATTCCCGGCTTCTCACGCTACCTGGCGTTGCTCGACGACGTGCCCGTGGCCTGCGCGGGGCTCTACGTCCACGGCGAGATCGGCTACCTGTGCGTCTCCGCGACGCTGCCCGAGGCGCGCGGGCACGGCGCGCAGGCCGCGCTGATCGCACGCCGCTGGCGCGACGCCGAAGCCGCGGGCTGCCGGCACGTGATCAGCACCACCGCCTTCGGCGGCACGAGCCAGGGCAACATGGAGCGGGCCGGCATGCGCGTCGCGCACTCGCTCTGCGTCTGGCTCGACTACGGCTTGAAGCTCTCCTGACGAGGACGGGGCGTTTCGCGCTTGTCGGCCAAACTGGAACATGTTCCAATCGGCTCGACGGAGACGCTGGCGACGCACGGGAAGGGCGGAGCCGACGCGATCGCCGAGACGATTCCCGGAGCCGGTCCAGGAGGAAGCTTCTCTTTGAGGGACCTCTTTGCGCAGCATCACGCGCGGATCTCGCTGGGAATCGCAGCGCTCGTCGTCGCTCTGGCGGCGCCGGCGTCTTCGTCGTCCACCGGCCCGCAGCCGGGCAC
>CAZMKX010000528.1:0-3344 GCA_964566375.1 uncultured Myxococcales bacterium | reverse complement strand
GATTTCGTGCGCGGCTTCCGCTTCACGGTCGACTACGGCATCGACCCGATCGTGCTCGCCGAGCTCGTCGCGCTCGAGCAGGCGCAGCTCGAGGTCCAGGACGAGGTCGACGAGCCCGAGCCGCTCGCGCCCCAGGCGTTGGCCGAGCTCGAGCCCGAGCAGTGGGAGAACGCGCGCTTCCGCTTCGTGCGCGCGCTCCGCCTCGTGCGCGCGACGCACGACGTGCTGCCCGTGGTCGAAGCGGTCGCGCGCGGCGAGGATCCGGCCCGGCCGAAGGCGGACGCCAGCGCGTATCTCGTATTCCGACGCGGCGGGCGGCTCCGGACCCAGCCGATCCGCGCGCGCGAGGCGGACCTCTTCGCCGACCTGCTCGCGGGGAAGCGCTTTGCCGAGGCCTGCGACGGGGACGACGACGCGCTCGCGAACGTGCGCTCTCTCGTCGAGGCGAGCCAGCGGGGACTTCTGCTGCGGGTCGCGTGAGGCTCAGTCGAGCTTCCAGCGCTCCGCCTCGAACACCTCGTCGATGCGCTGCGCGCGGCGCTTCAGGATCTCGCGCTGCTCGGGGTGCGTGAGGATGTAGAGGTCCCTGCGCTCGATCGCGCGCACGACGCGGCGCGCGAGCTCCTCGGGCTGGATCGTGCCGCCGACGAGCGGCGGCGCATCGCCGCCCGTCTGCGGAATGTCGGTGCCGTCGGGATTGCGCAGCTCCTTCGGGCGCATGCGCAGCGAGTTCTCGTTGATCTTCGTCTCGACGATCATCGGGCAGAGCACGGAGACGCCGATGTCGTGTGGGCGCAGCTCGCGCACGAGTGACTCGGTGAGCCCGACCACGGCGAACTTCGACGCGCAGTAGACGCCGAGCCAGCTCATGCCGGTGAGCCCCGCCATCGACGCGGTGTTGATCACGTGGCCGCCCTGGCGCTGACTGATCATGCGCGGCACGAAGGTCTGGACGCCGTAGACGACGCCCCAGAAGTTCACGTTCATGGTGAACTCCCAGTCCTTCTGCGTCGACGCGGCGATCGGGCCGAAGGTGGCCACGCCCGCGTTGTTGCAGACGATGTGCGCGGCGCCGAACCGCGCGAGGGTCGCCTCGGCGAGGGCCTCGACGCTCTCGCGCTTCGTGACGTCGGTCGGGACGCCGAGCACCTGCGCGCCGCCGTCCGCGAGCGACTTCGACACCACGGCCAGGTTCGCGGCGTCGAGGTCCGCGAGCACGATCCTCGCGCCACGCGCGGCGAACGCTCTCGCCATGCTCACGCCGATTCCGCCCGCTCCGCCGGTGATCACCGCCACACGATCTTTGAATGGATCCATGCGGGCGATCATACCCGAGAACGTGGCAGACTTCGGTCGGCCCGCAGAGGAGGAAGCCATGACCGCCGCCGAGCTCGTGGCGCGCGCACGCGTGCTGACGCCGCTTCTCGCCGAGCACGCCGCCGAGGCCGAGCGGCTGCGACGACCGGCGGACGCGGTGATCGACGCGCTGCGCGACTCCGGGATCTTCAGGCTGATGGTGCCGCGCGTCCACGGCGGTCTCGAGCTCGATCTCGACGCGTTCCTGGACGTGGGTCTCGCGCTCTCCGAGGGCGACGCCTCGATGGCCTGGGTCGCCTGCTTCTACATCGAGCACAACTGGATGCTCTGCCAGTTCCCCGAGTCTTTCCAGAAGCAGCTCTTCGCGCGTCAGCCGTACTCGCTCGCGCCCGCTTCCCTGTCACCGGGCGGTGTCGGAGAGCGCGTTCCGGGCGGGATCCGTCTCGGCGGCCGCTGGTCGTGGGGCACGGGGATCATGCACGCCGATCACGTGATCGTGAGCGCCTTCGTGAAGGGCGATGCATCCGCACCGGATCTTCGCTTCTGCGCGCTGCCGCGGGATCGGGTGAAGGTCGAGGACGTCTGGTTCGTCGACGGAATGGCCGGCACCGGCAGCAACGACATCCTGATCGAGGAGGCGGTGGTTCCCGAGGACCACACCGTCTCGGTCCTCGACATGAGCGGCGGCCGTGCGCACGGCGCGCGGATCCACCCCGGACCGCTCTACCACACGCCGATGCTGCCGATCCTGGGCCTCGCCGCGTCGATGCCGGCAGTGGGGCAGGCGCGCGCAGCCGTGCAGGGCTTTCGCGGTCGCCTTCAGGAGCGCGTCCGGCTCGGTTCGACCCTGAAGCAGTCGGAGAAGCCGGCGTCGCAGATGCGCCTCGCGCGCGCGGAGCTCGAGTCCCGCCAGGCCGAGTCCCTGCTCCGTCAGGTCGTGGTCGAGGTTCAGGCGCTGCGCAATCAGGCCAGCGTCCAGGATCGCGCGCGCTGGCTGGCGATGACGGCGCTCGCCGTGGATCAGAGCAAGCGCGTCCTGCTCGCGGTGGCCGAGGCGAGCGGCGCGAGCGCGCACTTCCAGTCGCATCCGCTGCAGCGGGCGGTCCGCGACGTGAACACGCTCTCGTGTCACCTGATCTTCGACCTCGACGCGCGGCTCGAGGTCTTCGGCCGCACGCTGCTCGGCCTCGAGCCCCAGGGGATGGTCTGAGCCGGCGGATCCCTGCAGCGCCGGGCCGCTCTCGGCTAAGATGGCGGGCACCATGACGAAGAACCCGGACTCCCCGACCCCGGCTCTCGGCTTCGATCCCGACGCGCTCCGCGCCAGGTACCGCGCCGAGCGCGACAAGCGCCTGCGCGCGGACGGCAACGAGCAGTACCGCGAGGTCACCGGCGACTTCGAGCGCTTCGTCGAGGATCCGTACGTCGAGCCCGGCTTCACGCGCGCGCCGCTCACCGACGAGGTCGAGGTGGCGGTGATCGGCGGCGGCTTCGGCGGGCTCCTGGCCGGTGCGCGACTGCGCGAGGCGGGCGTCCAGGACATCCGCATGATCGAGCGTGGCGGCGACTTCGGCGGCACGTGGTACTGGAACCGCTACCCGGGCGCGGCCTGCGACGTCGAGTCGTACATCTACTTGCCGCTCCTCGAAGAGCTCGACTACGTCCCGAAGGAGAAGTACACGCGCGCGCCCGAGATCCTGGCGCACAGCCGTGCGATCGGCGAGAAGTACGACCTGTACCGCAACGCCTGCTTCCAGACCGAAGTCACCGAGATGCGCTGGGACGACGATGCGGAGCGCTGGATCCTGTCGACCAACCGCGGCGACCGCATGAAGGCGCGCTTCGTGGTGATGTCGAACGGGCCGTTGAACCGGCCCAAGCTGCCGGGAATTCCGGGGATCGAGTCGTACGCGGGTCACTCGTTCCACACCAGCCGCTGGGACTACGCGTACACGGGCGGAACGTCGGAGGGCGACCTCACCGGCCTGCGCGGCAAGCGCGTCGGCATCATCGGCACGGGCGCGACG
>CAZMKX010000527.1:0-3349 GCA_964566375.1 uncultured Myxococcales bacterium | reverse complement strand
CCCTCGCCGAGGTCGGCATCCAGGGGATGACGGTGACCGAGGTGAAGGGGTTCGGCCGCACCGGCGGCAAGAAAGAGGTCTACCGCGGGTCCGCCTACGTGGTGGATTTCGTCCCCAAGGTGAAGGTCGACGTGGTCGTCCCCGACAACATGGTCAAGAGCGTGATCGACGCGATCGAGAAGAGCGCCAAGACCGGCCGGATCGGCGACGGGAAGATCTTCGTTCTGCCCGTCTGTGACGCCGTGCGCATCCGCACGGCGGAGCGCGGCGAGGAAGCGCTTCTCTAGACGCCCGCGAGCGCCTCGGAGCGCAGGCCGCCGTTTCCGTCGAAGGCGAGCTTGCGGCGGTGGAAGCGCTCGATGGCCGCGCGGTGTCCGATGCTGACGACGGTCGTGCCGGGCAGCTCGGTCGCGAGAAGCTGATACAGGTGCGACTCGTTCTCCGCGTCGAGCGCGGAGCTCGCCTCGTCCAGGAACAGCCACTGCGGCTTGTGCAGGAGCGCGCGCGCGAAGGCGAGCCGCTGCTGCTCGCCCGGCGAGAGGCGCTGCTCCCAGTGATCCGGCTCGTCGAGGCGCTCGACCAGGTGCGTGAGCCGGCACTCGGCCAGCCAGCGGCCCACCTCGGTGTCCGGGAAGGTTCCTTCGGCCGAGGGGTACGAGACCGCGCCGCGCAGGCTGCCGATCGGCAGATACGGCTTCTGCGGCAGGAAGAGACACCTCGCGGTGTCGGGCCGCTCGATCCGCCCGCTGCCGAACGGCCAGATCCCCGCGAGCGCGCGGAACAGCGTGCTCTTCCCGCTTCCCGAGGGGCCGGAGACGAGCACGGCTTCGCCGCGTGTGAGCTTCGCGTCCACGGCGTGCAGGAGCGTCTCGCCCCCGGGCAGCGCGAGCGTGAGCTCGCGCAGCACGACGCCGTCGGCATCGCCCGGGTCCAGCTCGATCCCGCCGCCCGCACGCGCCTGTGCGTGCATCGTGGCGAGCGCGGCGCGGAAGGTGATCAAGCGGTCGACGGTGGCCTTCCAGTCGGCGAGCTCGATGTACGCCCCGACGAAGAACGAGAGCGCGTCCTGCACCCGGCCGAAGGCCTGCGCCGTCTGCGTCAGCGCGCCGAAGGTGATCTCCTTCGCGAAGTAGCGCGGCGCGGCGACCAGGTACGGGAAGAGCACCGCCGCCTGGTCGAAGCCGACCGTGAACGCGCGCAGCTTCTTCTGCCGGCGCATGATCTCCCACCAGTTGCGCCAGACGTGCCCGAAGCGGTCGCTGAGCCGGCGCGCCTCGTCGGGCTCACCGCCGTACAGCGCGATCCCCTCCGAGCTCTCGCGCACACGGACGAGCCCGAAGCGGAAGTCCGCTTCGTAGCGCTGCTGGTCGAAGTTGAGCCGCGGAAGCGGCTTCCCGATCCAGTGGGTGAGCCAGGTACCGACGATCGAGTAGCCGAGCGCCGCCCAGACCATGAACCCGGGCAGCGCCAACGGCACGCCCGCGACGGTGAAAGACCACGTGCCCGAGAGGGTCCACAGGATCGCGACGAACGAGCCCAGCGTCACGATCTGGCGCAACATGCCCAGCGAGAGCGTCAAGCTCTGGTCGACGAAGAGGCGCAGGTCGTCCGCGATCCGCTGGTCGGGGTTGTCCGTTCCGGAATCCGCAAGCCGCATGCGGTAGTACGCGCGATCCTCGAACCAGTCGCCGATGTACCGGTCCGTCAGCCAACGGCGCCAGCGAATCTGCAACATCTGCTGGAGGTACGCGCTGTAGACCGCTGCCGTGATGAAGATCGCGGCCAGGATCGCGAAGCGCAGGATCAGCGGCCCGAAGGACGCCTCCTCGTAGGCCTGGAACATGTCGAAGAACTCGCGGTTCCAAGTGTTGAGCTGAACCAGCAGGTACACCTGCCCCAGGCTCAAGCACACCACCACGAGCAGCAGCCCGCGCGCCGCCCAGCGCTCCTCCGAGCTCCAGTACGGCGCGGCAAGCGTCCAGAAGTCACGCAGGAAGGCACGCAGCTTCGCGGTCATCTTCTCTCCATTCGGGCGGACGCGAGAACTTATCGAGCGCCCGCCTCCCAGACAGCCGCGACCACCCCTCGGAGTGCGCAGCGTGGCCCGTCCTTGCGCGCGCGCGGACTTCCACGCCGCGCCGCTCCCGTCGGACTACAATGGGCGCCGGAGGATTCGGGACCATGCGCTGGGAAGGGGAACGCGAGAGCGATCGCGTGGAGGACCGCCGCCGCATCACCCCCGCGCGAGGGGGCCTGGCGCTCGGGGGCACGGGGCTCCTTCTGGTGCTGCTCTTCTCCATGCTGTCCGGAGCCGACCCGGCCGAGCTGATCGAGGTCGCGAACCGCGTTCAGGTCGGCGCGGCGCAAGGCGCGGGCGCGGCGGGGCCGGTGGGCGCACCCTCCGACCCGGGCGGGCGCTTCGTGGCGGTCGTGCTCGGCTCGACCGAGGACGTCTGGAGCGGGCTGTTCGCCGACCGCGCCAGCACCTACAAGCCGCCCCGGCTGGTTCTCTTCTCCGGCGCGGTGCAATCCGCTTGCGGCTTCGCGGAGGCAGCGGTCGGGCCGTTCTACTGCCCGGCGGACTCGCAGGTCTATCTCGATCTCACGTTCTTCGAGGAGCTCGAGCAGCGCTTTGGCGCGCCCGGGGAGTTCGCGCGCGCCTACGTGATCGCGCACGAGGTCGGTCACCACGTGCAGAATCAGCTCGGCATCTCCGGAAAGGTCGCCGGCATGCAGCGCCAGCTCTCGCGCGCGGACGCGAACGCGCTTTCGGTGCGGCTCGAGCTCCAGGCCGACTGCCTCGCGGGCGTCTGGGGGAAGATCGCGAACCGCGAGCGCGACTGGCTCGAGCCCGGGGACGTGGAGCAGGGCCTCGCGGCGGCGGCGGCGATCGGCGACGACACGCTCCAGCGTCGCGCGGGCGGCGCGGTGCAGCCCGAGAGCTGGACACACGGCTCCTCGCACATGCGCGGCCATTGGCTGCGCCGTGGGCTCGACTCTGGAAAGATCGACGCCTGCGACACCTTCTCCGCGGAAGCGCTCTAGACGATTGACGTTTCCGCCGCACGAATCGGCGGCGGGGACTTCATCCGAGGAGCCCGGCCCCGGGACTCGGGGCACGCCACCGTTCGGCGTCGGAGACCGCGCGTCGCGGTCGCGGCGTCGTCGCGGATCGGGCCCGCGGCGGCCGCGGATGTGCTCCGAGCTGCCCGGAGCTCGCTCTCGAGCCTCGCCCTCGCGCCCTCTCCTCGAGGCGGCGTCGAGAGCCCATTCTCGCCGCGCCGCGGTATCCTTCGGCGCAGGATGGCAAACCTCGACCACCCCGTATTCGACTGCGACAACCACTACT
>CAZMKX010000526.1:0-3366 GCA_964566375.1 uncultured Myxococcales bacterium | reverse complement strand
TGGCCAAGGGCTTGGACAGTCATTTCACGCCTCCTTCCGCTTCGATCAGCGAAGCGCTTCGCACGATATCACGGCATCACGCCGCGTCCAGGGATTTCTCCGCCCCGAGCTTCGCGCCGGGATCGACTGCGAGCCAGCACAGCGCCGAGGCGAGGTAGAGCGCCGCGATGCTGAAGAGCGGCGCGTTCCAGGAGCCGAACCGATCGACGCAGATGCCGACCACGACCGGCGAGAGCGTTCCGCCCAGGTTCCCGAACATGTTCATCGCGCCGCTCACGACGCCCGAGTGCGGTCCGGCGATCTCGACGCAGAGCGTCCACGCCGGCGCGATCCCCAGCCCCGCCAGACCCGCGGCCGCGGCGAGGAAGAGCGCCGCGTGGATCGGCTCGGTCGCGAGCGCCGCACCGATCGCCGCACACGCGGCGATCGGAAAGCCGGCGAGCCCGGGCGCACGCGCGGCAACGCGCAGCCCGAAGCGCGGCGTCAGGCGATCGCACAGCCACCCGCCCAGATAGACGCCGCCCGCGATTGCGAGCAGCGGCAGCGCGGCGAGCCAGCCGACCTGCGTCAGGTCGAAGCCCCGGGCGCGCAGCAGATAGGTCGGGAGCCAGGTCAGATAGAAGTACCAGCCGTAGATCGCGCCGAAGTACATCGCGCAGAGCGCGACGAGCGCGGGGTTTCGCGCGAGCGCCCGCCACGGCACGGCGACGTGGCTACCCGCGACGGCCGCGCCGCCCTCCGCGATGAGCGCGCGCTCCGCCGCGTTGACCCCGTCGTGCTCGCGTGGGTCGTCGCGGAACCAGACCCACCAGACGGCGGCCCACACGAAGCCGAGCGCGCCGAACACGGCGAAGGTGATCCGCCAGCCGAGCCGCGAGACGAGCGCAACGACGAGCGGCTGCGTGAGCGCGCCGGAGAGCGCCGCCGCCATGATGAGAAGTCCGAACAAGCGCCCGCGCAGGTGCGCGGGAAGCCAGTGCGCATACACGCGCGCCGAGGCCGGAAACGCGCCCGCCTCGCCGATTCCGAACAGCAGTCGCACCGCGAAGAGCGAGGCGAAGCCACGGGCGAGGCCGGTCGCGATCGTCATCGCCGACCACCAGACGACGATCCGGGTCAGCGCGGCGCGCGCACCGAAGCGGTCGGCGAACCAGCCGCTGGGGATCTCGAAGAGCGCGTACGAGATGGTGAACGCGCTGAACACGAAGCCCATCTGCGTATCCGAGAGCCCGAGCTCCGACCGGATCGACGGAGCGGCGATCGAGATGCAGACGCGGTCGAGGTAGGCGATCGCGATCATCGCCAGCGTGAACCACACCACCTTGTGTCGGACGCGCGTGGGCGCTTCCGCGGCCGGCTCGGAGCTTCCGTGCATCCGCGAGAGGGTACGCGGAGCGGCGCCGAAGTTCAGGCGGGCGGAAGGATCTCGATCACGCGCTCCGCGGCCGCCGCGAAGTCCGGGGACGGTCTGCGTGCGGACAGGCTCAGGCAGGCCTCGGTGAGCTTGATCGCGTGCTCGTCGCCGTGCGCCACGGCGCGGTCGATCAGCTTCGATGCGTCGCCGATCGCGGGGGTGAGCGCACCGTCGGAGGCCTCTTGCGCGGCGAAGGTCGCGTACAGCGCGCAGGCGGACTGCCAGGCGTAAGGAAGCGCGGTGCGCGCGGTCGCGGGGTCGATGTGAGGCACGAGGTTCCCGAGCGCGTGGAGGCTGGTGACCCCGTGGACGAACACGACCGCCGACAGCGTGTCGCGGGCATGCTGGAGCAGGACCGCGGCGAAGATCTCGCCCAGCTCCGCAATCGTGTCCGCCGGATCGCCGCCCGGATCGAGCAGGTGGATCACGGGCGCAAAGTCGGGGAACGCGGACAGTCCCTCGAGCGACGAAACGATCGTGCCCGTGAAGCGCCGCTGCGACGGCGGCACCACCGGCACGCGCGCGAACGCATCCCGCGGTCCGAACGCGCGCGCGCGCGGCCGCGGCGAGGTCGGCAGCTCCTGGTACGTCGAAGCCCAAGACGCGAGCGCGTCCGCGAGCTCCGCCGTTCGTTCGCGGGTGGCCGCGACTCCGAGCGCTCGCGCGGCGTGACCGACGCGGATCACGCCGTGCGTCGCCGCGGCGCAGATTCCGGGCGCGAGCCGTGCGACCCAGCGGTCGAGCACGACGCGCCACGGACCACGCGCGAGCTCGTCCGCGAAGAACGCGCTCCAGTCCGCGAAGCGGTCCTCGCGCGAGAGCGCGTCGCGCCAGCGTGCGGAGTCGATGCGCGCGCGCGCGGGCAGGCGCGGGAGAACGCCCTTCCGGTAGCGCTCCACCCAGGGCAGGACCGCCGCTGGCCGGCCGAGCGCCGAGAGCGCCTCGGCGGCCATCGGCGCGTGGCTGGTCATCCCGTTCGCGAGATCCGCTCCGCCGAACGCGAGTCGCGCGAGCGCCTCGTCGTGGTTCGCGTAGTCGGCCTCGAGCCAGGTCCGGTTCATCGCGGTCTCCTCTTCTTCCCTGCAGGCCACGATCGGCCCGCGTCGCTGCCAAAGCAACCGGATGGCTACTCCACTGGCGGCTGGCTATCGTGCGAGCAGGATGGACGACACGGGAGCCAACCTGGCCGCGAACGCGCGCCGCCTGCGCGAGTCGCGCGGGCTCTCGCAGCAGCAGATGGCGAGACTCTCCGGCATCCCGCGACCGACCTGGGCGAGTCTCGAGACCGGCGCGGCCAACCCCACCCTGGCCGTGCTCTCGCGCGCGGCCGCCGCGCTGCAGGTGTCGATCGAGGAGCTGATCGGCCCGCCGCGCACCGCCGCGCGCCTCTTTCCCGCCACGGAGGTGCGCACGCGCAAGCGCGGCGGCGCGCGCTTGCGTCCGCTCCTCCCCGAGGCGATCCCTGGACTCGAGATCTCGCGGCTCGAGCTCGAGCCCGGCGGGCACCTGAACGGAATCCCGCACACGCCCGGCACGCGCGAGTACCTGACCTGCGAGTCGGGCCGCATCGAGCTCGTCGCCTCGGGCGAGCGCTGGCAGCTCGCGCCCGGCGACGCGCTGGTCTTCCGCGGCGATCAACGCCACGTCTACCGGAATCTCGACGCCGCTCGCCCCGCGAGCGCGATCAGCGTCGTCTGCTTCGCAGGGGGAGGTTGAAGAGTGGATCTGGAGACGGTCTCGTTCCCGACGAAGGTCGATCGCTGGCTGGCCATCGTCCTGGGAATCGGCCTCGCGGTGCAGCTCGGCGCGGCCGCGTCGATGATCCTCACGCCCGGCATCCCGTACGGGCCGCTCGTCGGCGTGTTCATGCTCTTCTTCCCCGTGGGAATCGTCGCGATCCTGTCGCTGCCGACGCGCTACGAGCTCCACCCCGATCAGATCGTGATCCGCTC
>CAZMKX010000525.1:0-3368 GCA_964566375.1 uncultured Myxococcales bacterium | reverse complement strand
GGTGAACTCGCTGAAGAACGCGTCCACGGCCGAGTAGTCGACCGGGATCTTGAGCTCGTGGCGCCCGTGTCGGCGGCGCTCGCTCGGGGACGCTGGGCGGTTCGTTGACATGAAGACCCTCTACCGCGTTCCGATCGGCTGGCGCGCTCAGTCGCTTGAGGCGACCAGCTGCCCGGTTCGCGCCAGGCTCGTGTAGCGTTCGCCCGCGATCACCAGGTGATCCACCACACGGATCCCCAGGATCTCTCCGGCGCGCACCAGCCGCCGAGTCACTTCGTGATCCTCGCGACTGGGCTGCGGATCCCCGCTCGGGTGGTTGTGCAGGACGAGAATCGCGGCCGCCGACTCACGCAGTGCCGGCGCGAATACCTCGCGTGGGTGAACCAGGCTCTGATTGAGGCTTCCCCGACTTACTTCGACTTCTCCGATCAGCCGATGTCGGCTGTCCAGAAGCAGCACGACGAATACCTCCTGACGGTAGCGGCGCATGCGTGCACCGAAATATGCAGCGATCTGCTCGGGTGACTGCAGCTTTTCGCCCGGGACGAGCGGCGTGCACGCGAGCCGCGCGCCGAGCTCGAACGCCGCGCGCAGCGAGGCGATCTTCGCGGGCCCCATGCCGGCGACGCGCCGGAGCTCGGCATTCCCCGCGCGGGCGAGTGCGTCGAGCGAGCCGAAACGCTCGAGCAACGCATGGGCGACGCGAATCGACGTGGCGCCGCGCGCGCCAGTTCGCACGAGCAGCGCGATCAGCTCGACGAGCGCGAGGGACTCGGGGCCCTCGCGCTCGAGCCGCTCGCGCGGCCGCTCGAAACGCGGGTCGAAGGAATCCATGCGTTCTCCCCGGGCGGGGTGAGGAGCGGGCCCCGGCATCGAGCCCCTGCATGGAAGTGGCGCGAGCCGCCTAGCGGTGACAGCTCGCGCGCGCGGCCTCGGCCGCCTCGTAGACGGGCGCAAAGTCGCCCGCGGACATCTGCGGCGCGATGAGGCTGCGCAGCGCGTCCGCCGGGTTGGCCTCGCTGCGCGCGAGGGCACCGAGCAGCGCGAGGTAGCCGTCGACGGTGCCCGCGGACTGAAGCGCGAGCGCGAGCTCGAGCGGACTTCCGGTTCGCAGCGTCTCACCGGCCTCCGTGCGCACGGTGCCCTCATTGAACCGGCCGAGCCGGAGCATGGCCTCGCGCCGATAGAGATCCGAGATCCCACCGGATGGCCGGAGCGCATCCGCGATCGTCGCGTCACCGAGCCGCTCGCGCAGCACGGCGGCGTAGCGCGCGTCGCAGTCCTTGCTCGGCGTGAACGCGACGCCGTCCAGACGCGCACGGATCTCGTTGTCGGAAGGCGCCGTCGTTCCCGGCTGCACCAGGTCGAAGACCGAGACGTACTGGGAGGTCACGGGGTCGAAGCTCTGCTTCGAGCGAACCTCGACGTCTGGCGCGTCCGTCTCGACGCGGACGATCGCGTCTTCGCCGACCTGCGTTGCTTCGAGGCTGCGAAGCCGCGCGCCGACTCCCGAGACACTCCCGTCGAGCTTCAGCGCGGTCTTCGACAACGAGATCGTGAATCCCGGAAAGCGCGCGGCCTTGCTCAGGCGCAGCTCCGGCTGCTCCGTCGTGCGCAGCGTGAGCGTGGTTCGCCCGCCGAAGCTCGTCTGGCCGACGAAGACCAGCGAGTTCGGCAGCGCCTTCAGCGTGATCGTGACTCGGTCTGGGACTTCGCGCGCGTCGAAGCTCACGTCCTGCGAGAGATACCCGTTCGCGACGACCGAGATGCGGACCGCATCCTTGGGAGTCGTGTCCGCGCGCGGCGGAAGCTTGACGACCGCTGGCGCGCTGGCGCGAACGAAGCGCTTCTGGAAGTTCTTGCGCAGGTAGTAGAGGCCCAGGTCCGAGGTTGGCGGGACGGTTTGCACCTCGAAGGAGCGGTCTCCGTACCAGTAGGTGTAGCCACCAAAGATCCCCGACACGCCCACCAGAACGTTCTTCGGCGTCCACGCGGCGCGCTCCGGCGGCGTCAGATCGACGTTCTGCGGTCCCGGGTCCGCAGCCTGGGTGTGCGATCCCGCGACGAGCGGGGCGCAGAGGAGAACCGCGGCGACGATCAAGCTGGCCGTTTTCATCGGAGGGCCCGGAAAGGGCGGCGCGAGCTTATCCCCACAGCCGCGGCGCTGACAAGATCGATTCAGCGCGCAGGTGGCTCGTAGAGCCCGCTCTTTCCGCCGGACTTCCGGGCCAGGTGCACATCGTCGATGACCATGCCGCGGTCGATCGACTTGCACATGTCGTAGATCGTGAGCGCCGCCGCGGAGACCGCGACCAGCGCCTCCATCTCGACGCCGGTGCGCGCGCTGGTACGGACACGTGCCTCGATCGCGATCGACGGTCCGCTCGCGTCGGGCGCGAAGTCGACCTCGAGCGCATCGAGCGCGAGCGGGTGGCAGAGCGGGATCCAGTCCGACGTGCGCTTGGCGGCCTGGATCGCCGCGATGCGCGCGACGCCGAGCACGTCGCCCTTCTTCGCGGTGCCGGCTACGACCGCATCGAAGGCCTCGCGCGAAAGCCTCACGCGCCCGCGAGCGATCGCCTCGCGCACCGTGACGGCCTTCTCGCCCACGTCGACCATGCGCGCGCGGCCCTTGTCGTCGAAGTGGGTCGAGCGCTTCGGCCGGGCGACCCGGCGCGTCGGCCGCGTCACCCGCGGACCTGCTCGGTCATCGGGCTCAGATGCGCCTCGCCCAGGAACGGGCGGAGATCGCGTCGGAGCTTCTGCACGCGGCGCAGGTAGCGATCGTTCCCGACGTTGTTTCCCCAGCAGTAGGTGCTGATTCCGCGCTCCTCGCCGAGGCGGCGGATGTTGTCGGCGAGCAAGCGGCAGCCGGCCTCGATGTTGGCCTCGACGTGGGCAGCGCTTCCGGGCAGCGCCAGCTCCTCGTACATGTGCGGCATGACCTGCATCAGCCCGATCGCACCCTTCGAGCTGTGGGCGCCCGGGCGCGCGGAGCTTTCCTGCATGAGCACGGCGAGGACCAGGTCGGGCGCGAGATCCTGCTCGCGGGAGCAGCGGGCGATGCTCGCGGCGATCCGGCGCGAGAGCAGCGAGTCCACGCGCGGCGCCTTGGCCGCCAGTGCCGCCACGACGCCGCGGCTCAGCGCGGACTCGGACGCGCCCTTCGAGCTCACGGCGAAGCCCCCCGGCGCGCCAGAAGCGGTGGCGCGGGCGCGCTCCACCACGCTGCCGCCCACGAGCAGGAGCAATCCGGCGAGCACTGCGGTCCATCGAAGCCTGACGAGGTCGTTCATACGGCCCTCACCCTCGAATCCGCGCTCAGCCTATCTGGGCACCGGGGGGTGTCAACGTGTATCGGCAGAACG
>CAZMKX010000524.1:0-3372 GCA_964566375.1 uncultured Myxococcales bacterium | reverse complement strand
CGGTGTAGAGCTCGTCGTAGTCGATCACGTCGGCCTGGATCGCAGGCCCCAGGAAGAGCCGCGCCGCGAACGACGAGCCGGCCCAGGCGAGGATGACGCCCATCTCCCACAGGTTGCCCTCGCCGATGAAGAAGAGCGCGAGCGAGCCGGTGAACGCCGACACGAACGAGAGCAGCCAGGCGGCCTTCTTGCCGACGCGCCGAGCCAGCCAGACCCAGCCCGGAAGGCACAGGAAGCCCATCCCGAAGTAGATCGACAGGAAGATCCCGATCCACTGGGTCGGATTCTCGGGCTTCAGCACGTACGTGACGAAGTACGGCATGAGCGTGCCCGGGATCGCGCCCGTGACCGACCCGATCAGGTAGACGGTGAGCAGGAGGCGGAACACCGGGTTGCGCAGCACGCGGCGAACGCCCGGCACGAGCGGGTTCGACGCTCGCGTCGCGAAGTCCGCACGCTCCTTCACGCGCCAGACCAGGTTCCAGAACAAGAGCGCGAGCAGCGCGCCGAACAGCACCGAGAACCAGAAGTAGCCGCCGCGCGCGCCGAGGCGCGTCGCGAACATCGCGGGTAGGGAGGCGGCGACGAGCGTGCCGAGCACCGAGAACCCCTGCTCCCAGCCGAACAGGCTCGAGCGCTCGCGGTAGTCCAGCGTCAGCTCCGGCCCCAGACCGTAGTGCGGGATCTGGTACACGGTCTGGAACAGCGAGTAGAGGATGTAGGTGGCGCAGAGCCAGAGCCCCGCGCCGCTGGCATCGAGACTCTCCGGCGGCGTGAACATCGCCACGAACGCGAGCGCGGCGCCGGGCGCGCCGATCGCCATCCACGGGCGACGGCGTCCCCAGGGGCTGCGCGTGCGATCGCTGACCCAGCCCATGATCGGGTCCGTGAGGGCGTCCCATGCGCGCCCGAGCGCCTTCGCGAGCGCGATCACGCCCAGCGGTACGAGGATCACGTCCGAGTAGAAGATCGACAGATGGATCGCGATCGGGATCGCCATCGCAGCGCCCGCGAAGTTCGGCGCGCCGTAGGCGAGCTTGATTCCGAGCGGCAATCGGGTGGCTGGAGGCCCGCCCGACGCCGCCCGATTCACGTCCGAGGACTCGGCGATCGCGGGCTGCACGCGGCGCATTCTCTCCGGGCAGCCGGCTGGATACAAGGCTAGACTCGCCGCCCGTTTCAGGGAGGAGCCAGGAAAATGGGACTTCGCTCGATCATCCCGCTCGCGCTCGCGCTGGCCGCGCTGGGCTGCCAGCGGCAGGACGCCGGAAGCTCCACTTCGGGCGACACGGCCGCATCCGCGGTCGTCGCCGAGCTCAACGGTCGCAAGATCACCGCGGGCGAGCTCGAAGCCTGGATGAAGGACGACCTCTACAAGCGCGAGATCGAGGGAAAGGCGGCGGGCGAAGTCTACGAGGCGCAGACCCAGGCGATCGACTCGATGGTGAACGACCTGCTCGTGCAAGAGGCCGCCAAGAAGGCCGGGCAAACCCCGGAGGCCTACCTCGCCGCGCAGGAGCAGGCGCTCGGCCCCGTGACCGACGTGGAAGTGAAGGCGTTCTTCGACGAGAACACCTCGCGGCTCCCGCCGGGAGCGACGCTCGAGTCGCTCGGTCCGCGCATCAAGCAGCACCTCGAAGCACAGCGGCCCGACAAGGTGCGCGGCGCGCTGCGCACCGCCGCGAAGCTCGACGTTCTGCTCCAGCCGCCGCGCACGAAGGTCGACGCGACCGGCCCGTCGCGCGGTCCCGCCGACGCTCCCGTCGTGATCGTCGCGTTCAGCGACTACCAGTGCCCGTTCTGCAAGCGCGCGGAGCCGACGATCGACGCGGTGCTCGCGAAGTACCCGACGCAGGTCCGACTCGTCTTCCGGCACCTTCCGCTCGACGGCCTGCACCCGCAGGCCCGCCCCGCCGCGATCGCCGCCGTGTGCGCGGAGCAGCAAGGCAAGTTCTGGGAGTTCCACACGCAGCTCTTCGCGAACCAGCAGGCGCTCGGCCCCGAGGATCTGGACAAGTACGCCGCGGCGGTGGGCCTCGACATGCCCGCGTTCAAGGCCTGCCTGCAGAGTCCCGAGACCGCGCAGCGCGTGCAGACCGACGCCGAGGCCGCACGCGCGGCCGGGATCACCGGAACGCCGGCGTTCTTCGTGAACGGAATCCTGATTTCGGGCGCGCGCCCGCTCGAGGACTTCGAGCGCTGGATCGATCAGGAGATCGCGGCGGCACCGAAAGCGCCCGCTTCGTGAGCGCCGCTAGGACCTGAGCCGGGGAAAGCGGCGGACGAGCTCGGCGAGCCAGCTCTTGACGAGTGGCTGCTGCTCGCTCGCCGTCGCGCCGAGCCGCACCGCGACGACGTCGTGCGCCGGCGCGACGTAGATGTACTGGCCCTGGTAGCCGTTCGCGGAGAACATTCCGTCGCCCTCGACCGGGAGCCACCAGTGCGCGCCGTATTCGTCGTTCGAGGCTGGCGTCGGCGTGCGCGCGTAGTCGACCCAGCCCGCCGGCAGGACGCGCTCGTCCTCCCAGACGCCGTCGCGCAGATAGAGGAGCCCGAAGCGCGCGAAGTCGCGCGCGGTCGCGTGGACGAACGAGGAGCCGATCCAGGTGCCCGCGGCGTCGAAGCGCGGCGTCGCGCTCGTCATCCCGATCCGGCCGAAGAGCTCCCGGTCCAGGTACGCGCGAACCGCCGGCGCATCGCCGCCGAGCGCCCGGCCGGCGACGGACGCGACCAGGTTGCTGGTTCCGCTCGAGTAGCACCATACGGTGTCGGGCTCGTGCGCGAGCGGCATGGCGGCGGCGAAGCCGGCGACGTCGTCCTTCCCGCGCCCGAAGAGCATCTCGATCACGTCCGACCGGCCGGCATCGACGTAGTCCTCGAGCCAGGCGAGCCCGCCCGACATGCGAAGAAGCGCGTCGAGCGTGATCCGCCCGCGCGGGTCGCCGGGCGTGCGCCAGGCGGGCACGTCCGCGGGCGCGTGCGTCGCGAGCTTGCCGTCGCGGACGAGCAGACCGATCAGGCCGTGCAGGATGCTCTTTGCGACCGACCAGGAGATCAGCGCGCTCTCCGCCGAGTGCTCCGGTCCATAGCGCTCGAGCACGAGACGCCCGCGCCAGATCACGACGAGCGCGTGCGTCACGCCGGCGTCGGGGAACTCGGGCTCGGCGAAGCCGGACGGCGGCTCGCCGCGCGGCCACTCGCGCGTCGGCCAGGGCGTGTCGGGCGCCTGCGCAGGCAGCGGAACGTGCGCGCGCGTCCGGGCCACGCTCAGCGTCCCTCGACGCCGCGGCGAGACGCGAGCGAGTCGACGCGCGCGTGCAGGATCGCGACCTCCTGGGCCAGGTTCTTGATCTGCAGCCCCGCGCGCGACAG
>CAZMKX010000523.1:0-3382 GCA_964566375.1 uncultured Myxococcales bacterium | reverse complement strand
GTCGATCAGCATCTCGACCGCGTCCGCGTTCCGGAGGCGGTCGAGGATCGTGGCGAAGATCTCCTGGTCGGCCCAGTCGGGCTTCCCCGCCATCCGCTTGAAGCGCTGCCACCAGTGATCGAAGCTCGCCGGCGAGATCGACACGTGTCCGTCGCGGCACGGCTGAACCCAGGAGAACCCGTTCTTCTGGCGTTGGATCACGATCCGGCCGGTGTAGCTGACGCCCGCGAGCGAGATGCGCAGCATGCTGGCCACCGCTTCGAAGGAGGACACGTCGACGACCTGTCCGCGCCCGGTCCGGTCGCGGTGGCGGAGGGCGGCCAGGGTGAGCAACGCGGCCGTCCAGCCGGCGAGGAACTCGGTCTGAGACCCGCCGCCCACGAGCGGCGGCTCCGCCTCGAGATCCTGCACCTGGTTGTACGGGGTCTCCCGGCCGAGGCCGCCCAGCTGGTAGGCGACGAGATCGGTGCTGGTGTACTCGCGGTACGGGCCCACCAGGCCGAACGGGCTGATGCAGGTGATCACGAGACCCGGATTGATCGTCAAAAGCCGCCGATCGGTCCCCTGCTGCGCTAGCCGCGAAGGCGTGCCGGCCGCGATCAGAACGTCCGCGTGTGTCGCGAGCGATTCGAGATCGGCCCGCCCCTGAGGCGTCTCCAGGTCGAGCACGACGCTTCGCTTGTTCGCATTGAGGTAGAGGAAGCGGCCGCTTCGCTCCAGATCGGGGCGGTCCCCCGGAAAGGGCCCCGCGTCGCGGCTGCGATCCCCCGGGGGCGGCTCGACCTTGACGACATCCGCCCCGAGGTCCGCGAGCGCCTTGCCGCAGAAGGGACCGCTCACCTCCTCCGCACACTCCACGACCCGGATTCCTGCAAGCGCCGCAGCCTCGTTCATGCCGCACCTCTTGTCGGAAGGGGATTTGCTCCGCACGGAGAGCGCTTGGCGACGAGTGCTCTGGCCGAGCCTCCTACGCGGCTCTCGGAACCGTGCGGTAGCGGATGCGCAGGTGCTTCACGCCGCCGACGACCGTCGACACGAGCCGCTCCGGCGGCGCGGCGAGCTCCATCCAATCGACACGGTCCAGGAGCTCGCGATAGATCAAGCGCAGCTCGAGCCGCGCGACGTTGGCGCCCAGACAGAAGTGCTCGCCGATTCCGAACGCGATGTGGCGGTTCGGGTTGCGATCGATCCGGAAGCGGCCGGGCTCCTCGAAGACGTCCTCGTCGCGGTTGCCGGAGGGATAGAACAGGCACAGCCTCTCGCCCGCGCGGATCTTGCGACCGCGCAGCTCGAAGTCCTCGACCGGAGTGCGCGCAAACTGGACGACGGGAGAGGTCCAGCGCAGGACCTCCTCGACTGCGCTGTCCAGCAGCGCCGGATTCCTGCGCAGCGCTCGCCACTCCCCGGGGTTTTCGATGAACGCCATCAGCCCGCCGCTGGTGGCGTTGCGCGTGGTCTCGTTTCCCGCGAGCACCAGGAGGAAGAAGTACGAGAGCAGCTCCAGGTCCGGGAGGTGCTTCCCGTCGACCTTGGCGTTGGCCAGGTGACTCACGATGTCGTCGCGGGGGTTCGCCCGGCGCGCCGCGATCAGATCGACGAAGTACTTGAAGAGCTCGAGCCGGGCGCGCTGCGACGTCTCGAGGGGCGTCTCGCCCACCACCTGGTACTCGGGGTCCTGCGCGCCGATCGTCTCGTTCGTCCAGCGGAACAGCGTGCGCCAGTCGGAGCGCGGCACGCCGAGCAGGTCTGCGATCACCGCGATCGGAAGGAACGCGGCGACTTTGTCGACGAAGTCGATCTCCGCTTCGGCACCGTGCGTGTCGATTCCATCGACGATCTCTCGGGCGATCCCCTCGACGTCGAGCGGCATCTTGCGCAGCGCCTGCGGCGTGAACTTCCCGCGCATCAGGTCCCGGTAGACCTTGTGGTCCGGGTTGTCCATGTTCAGCAACATGCGCACCGGGAATTCCTGGTCGCGCTGGAGCGCCGTCGAGGGGACGATCAGCCGCGGGGCGTTCAGGAAGCGCTCGGGCTGCTTCGACACCCAGACGATGTCCTCGTGCTTGGTCAGCGCCCAGAACGGCTCCGCCGCCGCGGTCGGGAAGTAGTGGACTGGCGACTCGCGCCGCAGGCGCGCCCATTCCGCATGCGGATAGCCCCCCTGCGCGTAGTGGTGCGGATCCAGAACCTTCAGCTCGTCGAGGGGCTCGGAGTGGACGCTCATCGGTCGACCTCGCTGTGGCGACGCGCTCGCTCGGAGCGCGTAGCCCATCGTATGCGAACTATCCTATCGTACATGACGTTCGGCTACCTCGGCCGGGCGGGCAACGTCTCCCAGGTGGTCGGGTAGCCCGCGTCCTCGCGGATCACGAGCCGGGGCCCGGTCTCGTGCTGCTCGACGCGGGGATGGATCGGCACGACCGGCCGACGCCGGGACGCTTCCAGGGCCGTCGCGGCGTTCGTGAAGCCGCACAGCGTCTCGAGATTGCAGCGGGTCGGGAACACGACGCTGCACTCGCCGCGCCGCGCCTGCGCGAGCGCGTCCTCTGGCGTGAGCCACGCGTGCGCAGTGGATTCGAGACCGTCGTGGGCGGCGAGCTGATCGGCCGGCGCGAGCGCGCAGAAGAACAGCGTGTCGAAGCGGTGCGGGACCATTTCCGGCGTGATCCAGTGACCGTGCAGGGCGAGCCGGTCTGCCGCCAGCTCGAGATCTTCGGCGCGCACCAGATCCGCGAAGCTCGCGCGGCCCGCCTGCACGTCGAGGCGAAGCCGGCCCAGCTGCTCCGCGAGATCGACGCCGAGCAGCTCGGGCTCGCCGCGGCGGCGCGCGAGCAGGATGCCCACCTCCTCGAAGGTCTCGCGGATCGCCGCGACGAGGTAGCCCGGCGTCCGATCCCGCACGCTCGCGGCGCAGCGGCGCGCGTCCTCACTCGCGACGCCAATCAGCCGATCGGCGAGCGCGACGTCCTCGTCCTCGACTCTGCCGCCGGGGAAGACGTAGAGGTCGGGAAGGAACTCGCTCTTCACGCTGCGCTGCACCAGCAGAACCTCCGGGGACGCGCCGCCGTCGCGGAGCAGCATGACCGTCGCTGCGGGAACCGGGGTCACCGCCATGTCGACGCTCCTCCGCCGCTCAGAGCCTCACCAGCGCCGTGCCGACCACTCGTCCCTCCTTCGCCTCGTTGGCGATGGTGAGATCGAGCTGGACGGTGCGCGCGGCGGGATCGAGGTCGGTGGCGACAAGCCGCACCGTCGGCCTGGAGTCCACCTGGACCGGCGCTCGGAACACCGTGTCGATGTCGAGGATCTCGCAGCCCGGCGCCCACGTGTGGATCGCGGCGGCCAGAATGCCCTGGCTCATGATGCCAGGGACGATCGCGCC
>CAZMKX010000522.1:0-3383 GCA_964566375.1 uncultured Myxococcales bacterium | reverse complement strand
GTCGCAGTAGTGGATGGTCGCGCCCGTCACCTTGGCGCCGTACTCGATCACCGCACGGTGTACGCGTTCGCCGTAAAAGCCCTTTCCGCAGAATGCCGGAATCAGCGACGGGTGCGTGTTCATCGCGCGGCCGTTGTAGCCGCGAAGCTCGATGCGCGAGAGAAAGCCGGCCAGTACGAGGAGCTCGGGCGGATCCTGGGCGAGGCAGGCGTGGATCGCGTCGTTGAACGTGCGCTCGTCGGCATGGGCGCGGCGCTCGATCGCGTGCGCGGGAATGCCGTGGCGGCGCGCCCGCTCGAGTCCGAAGGCCCCGGCCTTCGACGAGATCACGCTGCGAATTTCGACGTCGAGCCGGCCCTTGGCACGCTCCTCGATCAGATTCTCGAGCGTGGTGCCGTTGCCCGAGAGCAGTACCGCGATGCGCAGCGCCATTTCGTCTTCCTCTGCTGCGGGGCCCCAAACGCGAAGGCGCCCCCCGACCGGCCGTCGGGAGGCGCCTTCCTCATGCCTTCCGGGTCGTCGCTACCAGGTGTAGCGAATCCGGAGCTCGGCCTGGTCGCGGTAGATGACCGGCGCGATGCCGCGCGTCACCGGGCCGCTGTAGTCCTGCACCGAGCCGTACTGCGCGATCGGGAAGTACGCACCCTGCTGATCGTAGACGTGACCGAAGAACTGCGTGTACCCGATGCTGGTCGAGAACGCGTCGTTCCAGCGGTACGACAGGCCCGTGATCACCGCGCCCTGCGATTCCCACGGCGCGTACAGGAGCGAGACGCGCGGCGAGAGCCGGTCCTGGAAGTAGCCGGTGAAGAACGTGAACACGATGTTGCCGGTGAGCGGTCCGCCCGCCGACCCGTACAGGCCGTCGTTGTGCTTCGAGCCTCCCTCGTACCCGGGCAGGTAGCGCAGGAACATCTGGAGGTTCAGGAAGAAGCTGCGATTCGGATTGAGGAAGTTGAAGAACGTCGGGCGGTCGACGGAGACGGACAGAACCATCTCGTCGGAGGTCGACAGTCCGTCGTACTCGAGCGAGTTCGCGAAGAGCTTGCGGGCCATCCACGAGAACTCGATGCCCCAGCTGGTCTTGCTGACGTCCTCGGCGAAGTCCAGCCCGAAGCCGAACACGTTCTTGCGCTGGTAGTTGAACGTGACCTCGCGGCCGCCCTGCCACAGGAAGTCGCGCCGGCCGTACCGCCCGTCGCCGCCGGCCTTGCGGACCTTCAGCGTCTGGGTGGTGGCGCTCAGCAAGCCCGAGATCGAGCGGCAGAACACCGGCGAGCGCGGCGGCAGGCCGTCCGGGAAGACCTGCTTGAACTTCTGCGAGCCGGGCGCCTCGTCGGCGCGGTACGGATCGTACTGCGCACCGTCCTGCAGCTTGTCGCCCGGGATGCCGCTTCCGCACAGGATGTTGTCGTCCGAGATCGGACCCTGGCTATAGTCGTCCTGTCCGTCCCAGACGCCGTCGCGATCGCGGTCGAGATCCGTGACACCGTCGTTGTCCAGGTCGCGTCCGCGTTGAGCCTGCTGGTCGAACAGGCCGAACAGGCTCTGCCGCTGCGCGGTGTTCATCCGCACGAGCTGCCCGTCGATCAGCACCGACTCGCCGCCGAAGAGCCTGCGCAGGGTGGGAAGATCGCTGTACTCGAGCTTGGCCAGGTTGACCTTCGTGCTGACGCCCGTCGGAACCGGCGGCGCGTTGGGGTCGTTCGGCTCGCTCATGATCTCGACGTTGAAGCCGATCGGCATGTCGATCACGAGCGGATCCGTGGAGCGCGCGTCCGACGGATCGGTGAGCACGTCGTTCACCTGCAGGTAGCAGGTATCGCGGGTGCAGCTCGCGTTCGGGTTGTAGTTCACCAGGAAGTCGGCGGCCGCCGCCTTGTCGGCGGGCGCCAGGACCAGCAGCGCGCTGCCGAGCTGCGTCGAGTCGATCGCGCGCACGACTTCGAAGTCGACTTCGTCGTCGTTCAGCACGAACTGATTCCGCGCGAAGATGCCGTCCGGTCCGGAGAGGAAGTCACCGGCCGCCTGCTTCGCCGTGTTGTTCTGTCCCCAGATGCTGAGCTCCGAGAGGCTCTCCGGTGGATCGAACACGCGATCGGCGCCGATGATCTCGGTCGCGATCAGCAGCCGCTCGAAGTTCGCCGAGGCGGACTCGAGCGCGGTGCAGCCGCCGTTGAACGGTGTGGCGACGTCGGCGTCGGCTGCGTTCATCCACCGGCCGCAGTACTCGCCGTCGATGTTCGAGAAGGCGACCGGCTGGTCCTTGTAGATCAGATTGAACTCGTTCAGCGGGCTGTCGAGGTCGAACGGGTTGTTGGGATCGGTGTTGAAGACGATCGCGCCGAACTTCTTCAGGTACTCCTGGTTGACCGTCCACGGCATCGGCTCGACCCAGCCGTCCGCCTCCTGCGGGTTGTTCGGATCGATCTGGAACTCCGCGCGCCCGACGCGGCCCAGGTTGATGACCTGGTTCGGTGTCAGGTCGAGATACTCGCCCTGCTCGAGAGTGACCGTGCCGACGCCCGGAACGTTCGTCGTCTCGACGACGCCGTTGCGGCTGTAGTTGATGCCGGTCTGGTAGTAGAGCCGCTGGTGCTGGTCGAGACGGGTGCCGACCAGCGCGCCCGGCGAGAGCGCCTTCACGCCCGACCAGTCCTGCGTGATCACGCTGCCGTCGGCGTTCATCAGGTCGATGCCGCCGTACGTGGGCGGGCCGTCGGCGGGATTGCGCGAGAGCGATGCCGCGATCGCGGGATCGTTCTTCCACTCCGTCGCCTGCCGCTCGCTGCACGGCGACGCGTACGCGACGCCGCAGCCGAGAAGCGCCGCCTGGCCGTCCTGCAGCACCAGACCGAGGTCCTGGTTGTTGCTGGTCTGCGAGGCGAGCGGATTCACCGCGAGGAACTGCGTGGTCTTGAAGAAGTCCGACTGGCGCTGGATCACGCCGTTGGGCTCGGCGCGGATCGTCTCCGTGCCGTCGAGCACGATGCCGCCGAGCGAGCCGAGGCCCGACAGGATCTGGGAGATGAAGCCGAACGTGCGCGGGTCGTTGACGCGGTCGAAGGCGCAGTAGCCTTCGTCCGGGTCGAACGTGTACGAGCACAGCGAGTGGAAGATCGTCTGGTTGACGTTCTGAAGCTTCGCCACCGCGTTCGGGCTGCGCAGCTCCTGGATGCCGGCCTCGTTCGGCTTGTCCCAGAGCAGGCACTGGCCCTCGCTCGGGAACGCGTCGTCGCCGTCGCCGGGAATGCCGTTCGGACCGACGGGCACGCCCTCGGCGTTCTTCCGGATCGTGCAGCCCTTCGTGCGATCGACCATGTTGACGGTGAGCGGCGCGCCGGTCGACGGATCGGCGGTGCGCTCGTACTGCTGCGCCAGGT
>CAZMKX010000521.1:0-3387 GCA_964566375.1 uncultured Myxococcales bacterium | reverse complement strand
CTGCCGCAGGAGATGCAGCGCGCGATGGCGAAGCAGGCCGAGGCCGAGCGCGAGCGGCGCGCGAAGGTGATCCACGCGCAAGGAGAGTTCGAGGCCTCGCAGCGGCTTCGCGAGGCCTCCGACGTCATGGTGCAGTCGCCCTACACGCTGCAGCTTCGCTACCTGCAGACGCTGTCCGAGATCGCCGTCGAGCACAACTCGACGATCCTCTTCCCCATGCCGATGGACCTGATCGCGCCGCTTCTCGACGCGGCGCGCGGTTCCGCAAAGACCTGAGTCGAGGACCCATCGATGCGAGCTCTCCGCGTCCTTCCCGTGCTGGTTCTGCTCGTCGCGCTCGGCCTCTGGGCGACGACCGGCTTCTACGACGTCGCGCCCGACGAGCAGGCCGTCGTGCTTCGACTCGGACGCTACGCGCGTACCGTCGATCCGGGCCGCTTCCGGTGGCACGCGCGCGGTCTGGAGTCGGTCTTCAAGCAGCGCGTCACGACCACGCTTCGCGACGAGTTCGGCTACCGCACGAAGTCCCTCGGGCCTCCCGCCGAGATCGAGGAGCACCCCGAGGAGAAGGCGATGCTGACGGGCGACGAGAACCTCGTGGACGTAGACTTCGTCGTGCAGTATCGGATCAGCGATCTGCGGGACTGGCTGTTCGGAATCCGTTCCGACGAGCGCGAGGGCGTGATTCGCGACGCGTCGCGCGCGACCGTGCGCGCCGTCGTGGCGCAGAACACCGTCGATCTAGTGCTGACGCAGCGCGGTCCGATCCAGGACGAGATCCGGCTCGAGCTCCAAGCCCTGCTCGACCGGTACCACGCGGGCGTGCACGTGCAGAGCGTGCAGCTTCAGGACGTCGATCCGCCCGCTCCCGTGCGCGAGGCGTTCGCCGACGTCACCAGCGCCGCGCAGGACCGCGAGCGCGCCGTGCTCGAGGCGCAGGGCTATGCGGATCGCGTGGTGCCCGAGGCGCGCGGGCGGGCGGAAGAGGCGCTGAACCAGGCGCGCTCGTACCGCGAGCGTCGCATCCTCGAAGCTCAAGGCGAGGTGGCGCGATTCTCCGCGCTCCTGATCGAGTACCAGCGCGCACCCGCGGTCACGCGCGAGCGGCTCTACCTCGAAACGATGGAGCAGATCCTTCCCAAGATGGAGAAGCTGATCATGGAGGACGGAGCGAGCCAGCCCGTCGTGCCCTACCTGCCGCTCGAGCGGCGCGGGAGCAGGCCATGAGCCGCTGGGTCGCGGGCATCCTGCTCCTGGCCACGCTCGCGGCGGGAGCGCTCTTCTGCGTGGTCATCCTCGACGAGCGCGAGCAAGCCTTCCGCACGCTCTTGAACGAGCCGGATCCGAAGATCCTCGGTGTCTCGCTGAACCAGTCGAACCTGGTCGAGCCGGGCTGGTACGTGCGCATCCCCGGCCTTCACGAGCTGTACGTCTACGATCGCCGGAACCTGCACTTCCACTCGCTCCCGCACTCCCTGAACACGGTCGATCGCACGCTCGTCGACCTCGACTACTACGTGATCTGGCGGATCGCGAGCCCTCGCCAGTTCTTCGAGTCGAATCGCAGCGAGGCCTCGGCCGTGCAGCGCATCGACGAGCTGACCTACAGCGAGGTGCGCGAGACGGTCAACAAGCACACGCTGGCGGATCTTCTCTCCGACCGTCGCGGTGCGGTCGAGCACGAGATCCTGGGCAGTGCGGCGAGCGCGCTCGAGCCGATGGGAATCGAGGTCGTCGACGTGCGGATCGGCGGGACGCTCTATCCCGAGGCGAACGTCGGACGTGTCTACGACCGCATGCGGACCGAGCGAAACCGCTACGCGTTGAAGTTCCGCGCCGAGGGCGAGCAGCAGGCTCGGGGTCTGCGCTCGAAGGCGGACAACGAGAGTCAGGTGATCCTGGCCGAGGCCGAGCGAGAGTCGATCCGCCTGCGCGGCGAGGGCGACGCCGAGGCCGCGCGCACCTACGCGGACACCTACGGAGCGGATCCGGAGTTCTACTCGTTCGTCCGCAGCCTCGAGGCCTATCGGAAATCCCTCGACGGCGGGACGACGATCATGCTCTCGCCGAAGTCCGGCTTCCTCCGCTACCTGTACGACCCGAAGAAGGCCGCCGCGCCGGGCCCGTGAGCCTCACTCCTCGATGCCGCGAAAGCGCCACACGCCGAGTGCGAGCGCGCTCAGCGTCACGCCCCAGATCGGAACCGCCGGTGGGACTACGCCGCTGCGCGCGGTGAGCAGCGCGAGCGTCCACGCCAGCCAGAAGCCCGCGGCCGCGAGCAGCGCGCGCAGCAGCGCGCGCGGAAGCGTCTCGCCGCGCACGTCGCCGGTCGCCAGCGGCAGCGCCAGCAGAACCAGGATCAGCACCGCCAGCGGCTGCGCGAGCCGGCTGTGGAAGGCGAGCTCGAGCTTCGCGACCTCGGCGGCATCGCCCGCGCTCTTCCGGATCTGGCGCGCCAGCTGATGCAACGTGGTCCACGCCGGAGGTTTGGCGGCGCGCTCCATCTCGCGGCTGGTGATGCCCAGGTCGAGTCGCAGCGCGAGCACGCTTCTCCGTTCGATGCCGCCGACCTGCGGGAACTCGAGCACGTTCGCGTCGCGGATCTCCCAGGTCTCGCCGTCCAGGTTTGCCGCGCTCTTCGCGTCGATGCGCTCGCGAATCGCCCGCTGTTCGTCGAACAGAAAGACCGTCACGTCGCGGAGAACCCGGTCCTTGGCGTCGTAGTCGGACGCCGAGAAAATGGAAGTCCCCGATGCGAACCACCAGCGCCGGAGCAGGCGCTCGGGCATTCGCACGTCCTGACCGCCGTCCGCCGTGCGACCCTGCTCGAGGGCCGCCCGCGCGGGCAGGAGCAGCCGGTCTTCGATCACGCCGAGGCCGAGCGCCACGCCCGCGCAGGTGAGCACGATCGGAAGGAGCGCCGCCTGCAGGCGGATGCCACCCGTCTGGATCGCGATCAGCTCCCGGTTTCGGGCCATGCGGGTCAGGCACAGGACGGCTCCGATCAGACACGAGATCGGCACCGCGATCGGAAAGACCGGGTAAGCGCGCAGCGCCACCTCGCGCATGCCGGAGGCGAAGTGGCCGGCGAGCTCGTCGACGTGGAGCAGAACGTCGGCGGCGGTCCACATCACGAGCAGACCGAGCAGGACGGCCGCGGACGCTTGCGCGAACTCGGCCAGGAGATAGCGGGAGACGATTCGCACGCCGCGAGCATAGCGCCCCGCACGCGCGCGCGAGGCCCGTTGCAAGCCCGGGGGCGAGTCCCTAAGTATGAGGCCGAATGCGCGTATACGAGGGAAGCGACGCGGTCGACGGGGCCATCCGCGGCTGTGTGCTCACGGTGGGGAATTTCGACGGCGTGCACCTCGGCCACCGGGCGCTGCT
>CAZMKX010000520.1:0-3388 GCA_964566375.1 uncultured Myxococcales bacterium | reverse complement strand
CACAGGCCGGGCAGGAAGGCCAGCAGTGCCGGTGACTCGACCAGGCCGCTGCCGAGCGCGTTCGCGACCGCGACGTTTCCCGCGCGGACCGCGTGCACCAGCCCCGCGACACCGAGCGACGACTCCGCGCGCAGCGAGAGCGGGTCGCAGAACGCGTCGTCGACGCGGCGCATCAGCACGTCGACGGGCTCGAGCCCGCCGAGCGTCTTCAGGTAGAGCGCGCGGTCGCGCACCGTCAGATCGCCGCCCTGCACGAGCGTGAGCCCGAGATACCGCGCCAGGTACGCGTGCTCGAAGTAGGTCTCGTTGTACGGCCCCGGCGTGAGCAGGGCGATGCGCGGGTTGTCGCGGTTTCGCGGCGCGAGCGCGCGCAGCGTGTCGCGGAGCCGCTTGAAGAAGCCGGCCAAGCGCTCGACGCGTCCCTCGCGGAAGGCCTCGGAGAGCGTGCGCGAGACGACGAGCCGGTTCTCGAGCGCGTAGCCCGCGCCCGACGGCGCCTGCGTGCGATCGGCGAGCACCCACCAGCGGCCGTCGGGCGCGCGCGCCAGATCCGCCGCGTAGAGCTGCAGCCAGGCGTGCTCGGGGATCTGCAGGCCGTGACACGGACGAAGGTAGGCCGGGTGCGCGAAGACGAGCTCGGGCGGGAGCAGCGCGTCGCGAAGCAGTCGCTGCGGCCCGTGCAGATCGGCGAGGATCGCGTCGAGCAGCCGCGCGCGCTGGCCGAGCGCGGCGCCGAGCGCGTCCCACTCGTCGCCCGCGAGCACGAGCGGGATCGGGTCGAGCTCCCACGGCCGGTCCATTCCCCGCGGGTCGCCGTACACGTTGTAGGTGACGCCGTTCTCGTGGATCAGCCGGCGCGCGGCCTCCCAGCGCCGGGCGAGCTCGCCGCGGCCCATGCCCTGCAGCGCGCGCACGAGCGGCGCCCAGTGCGGGCGCTGTGCACCGTCGGCGGCGTGCAGCTCGTCGTGCTGGCCCGCCGGCGTCTCGTAGTCGAAGCGGAGCAGATCCGGGCTCGCCACGGCCGCGACGTCAGCTCCGGCGCAGATCGAGCGTGAACGGGAAGTCGTCGTTCAGCACGGGCTTCGCGACCTCGATCCGGCCCGGCGAGTGACCGAGCGGAACGAAGCGCGATCCCCGGCGCGACTCTGCCTCGTACGCATTCACAGGCAGGTTCTCATACGCGAGACCGCCGGGATGCGCAACGTGGTACGTGCAGCCGCCGAGCGAGCGCGCGAGCCACGTGTCGACGACCTCGAAGGTGAGCGGCGCATCGACCGGGATCGTCGGGTGCAGCGCGGAGTACGGCTGCCACGCGCGGTAGCGCACGCCCGCCACGCGCTCGCCCTGCGTTCCCGTCGGGTGGAGCGGCAGCGCACGGCCGTTGCACGCGACGACGTAGCGCTCGCCGAGCGACCCGCGCACCTTCACCTGCATGCGCTCGAGCGACGAGTCGACGTAGCGGACCACGCCCGCGTGCGCCTGCTCCTCGCCGAGCACGTGCCACGGCTCGAGCGCGTGGCGCAGCTCGAGCCAGATCCCGTTGCGCGCGATCTCGCCGATGCGCGGGAAGCGCATCTCCACGAACGGCTCGAACCATGCCGGGTCGAGGCGGAAGCCCGCCCGGGCCAGCAGCTTCAGCACGTCGCGGAAGTCCTGCAGGACGAAGTGCGGAAGCATGAAGCGGTCGTGGAGCTGCGTGCCCCAGCGCACCAGGTTCGGCTCGTACGGCGTCTCCCAGAAATGCGCGAGCAGCGCGCGCAGGAGGAGCTGCTGCACGCAGCTCATGCGCGCGTGCGGCGGCATCTCGAACGCGCGCAGCTCCACCAGCCCGAGCCGCCCGCGCGGACCGTCGGGCGAGTACAGCTTGTCGATGCAGTGCTCCGTGCGGTGCGTGTTGCCGGTGGCGTCGACGAGCAGGTTGCGGAGCGCTCGGTCGACCAGCCACGGCGGCGTGTGACTCGCCTCCTGCGCGTTCTTCGGCAGGCGCGCGAAGGCGATCTCGAGCTCGTACAGCGCGTCGCTGCGCGCCTCGTCGATGCGCGGCGCTTGACTCGTCGGGCCGATGAACAGACCCGAGAACAGGAACGAGAGCGACGGGTGGTCCTGCCAGAAGCCGATCAGGCTCTTGAGCAGCTCGGTCCGGCGCAGGAACGGACTGTCGGCCGCGGTCACGCCGCCGATCGTCACGTGATTGCCGCCGCCCGTGCCGACGTGCCGGCCGTCGAGCATGAACTTCTCGGCGCGAAGCCGCGCGAGGCGCGCCTCCTCGTAGACCCTGTGCGTGCTCTCGACGAGCGCCCCCCAGCTCGAGACCGGCGCGACGTTCACCTCGAGGACACCCGGATCGGGCGTGACCTCGAACTTCTCGAGGCGTGGATCGGCGGGCGGGGGATAGCCCTCGAGACGGATCGGCAGCGCCAGGCTCGCGGACGTTGCCTCGAGCGCCTGCATGAGCGCCAGGAAGTCCTCGAGCCGCGCGACCGGCGGCAGGAAGACGTGCAGCATTCCGCCGCGCACCTCGACGCAGAGCGCGGTGCGCACGACACCGCGCGCGGAGACGCCGAGCGCCGGGCGGCCCTGCGTCTCGAGCTCGGGCGAGCGCACGCGCGGGCCCGCGGCCGCGAGTGACACCGTTCGCTGTCGCTGTCCCGCGCGCGTCGGCAGCGGCGGAAGCAGCGCCATCGGATCGATCTCGGGCAGGAACGGCAGGTCGGCCGGCGTCGCCCACGGCAGCGAGTCGAGCGGCAGTCGGAAGCCGATCGGCGAGTCCCCGGGAAGCAGGTACAGACGCTCGCGGCGCAGATACCACGGCCCGCTGCGCCAGCGCGGGACCGCGCCGTGCGCGTCGGGATCGGGCTCGAGCGGGAGCACCCAGCCCGCGATCGCGCCGAGCCCGCGCTCGAAGATCCGCGCGAGCCGCGCGCGCTCGTGCTCGTCCTCGACGCGTGCGTCGAGCGGATCGACGTTCGTCGGCAGCCGCCGCTCGCGCCACAGGTAGTACCAGGCGTCCTCGTACGCGGCGAGCGCGTAGCCGGGATCGAGGCCGAGCCGCTTGGCCAGGTCCGTCGCGAAGCGCTGCGCGTCGGCGTCGCCGAAGTCGTACTTCACGCGCGAGTCCGCGAAGAGCGACGCGTCGTCCCAGATCGGGTCGCGGTCCTTGCGGTAGTAGCAGCCGTACGCCCAGCGGGGCAGCGTCTCGCCCGGGTACCACTTGCCTTGCCCGAAGTGCAGCAGGCCGCCGGGTGCCGAGCGCGCGTACAGGCGGCGCAGCAGGTCCTCGGCGCGCTCGGCTTCGCGCTCGCCGAGCGCGTCGGTGTTACACTCCTGCGCGTAGGCGTCCTCGATCGCGACGAAAGTCGGCTCGCCGCCGAACGTCGCGCGCACGTCG
>CAZMKX010000519.1:0-3395 GCA_964566375.1 uncultured Myxococcales bacterium | reverse complement strand
ACGTTCGAGCGGCTGCTCGAGATCTTGCGGATCAGCGCGAAGATCTCGTGCATGGCCGAGCTCGCGCCGATCAGGTCGCCGAACGAGCTCGTCCGGTCGAGCGCGCGGCGCAGCCGGCGGTTCTCCTGCTCGAGCGCGCGCCGCTCGAAGGCGCGCTCGAGCGAAGCGACCACGGCCCCGCGCTTGAAGGGCTTCGTGATGTAGTCGAAGGCGCCGCCCCGCATCGCGTCGACCGCGGAGTCGATGCTGCCGAAGGCCGTCATCAGGATCACCGGCGTCTCGGGCCGGGCCTCGCGCAGCTCGGCGAGCAGCTCGATGCCGCCCTTTCCGGGCATGCGGATGTCGGAGACCACCGCATCGAACTCCGACTCGCGCGCGGCGGCCAGGGCCTCGTCGACACTGGCCGAGGAGCGGGCGCGGTAGCCCTCCTCCTCGAGCAGCGACACCAGCATCTCCCGCATCGCGGGCTCGTCGTCGACTACCAGAACCGAGCGTGGCTCACCCATGACGTCTCCGAGTAGCAGAGGCCGTGCCAGCGCACGGGCCAGCGGGCGGCCCGGCCCTCGCCAAGTATGTGCCAAATGGGCTCAGTGAGGCGATAGGGCGCAGGCGAGACCCGCCGTATCGCGGGCACGGCGCATGCAAAACGCGCAACGCATGCGGCGAGGCAAAGCGATCGGTCGGGTCGAGGACACGGTTTCGATGTTGATGCGGCGGAACTTCGTGAGCGTCCGCCCCGACGAATCGCTGCTCGAGGCGGATCGGATCATGCGCCTCGCGCGAATCCGGCACCTGCCGGTGGTCGAGGCCGGCCGGCTGGTGGGCGTGCTCTCGCACCGCGACGTGCTCGAGGCGTCCATCCCGAAGGCCGCATCGAGCGCGCCCGAGGCGCGCGTCGGCCACCTGCGCGGACTGCGGATTCGCGACGTCATGCGCACGAACCCGTACACGGCCGATGCCAACACGTCCCTCGGGGACGCCGCGCGGCGGATGCTGCGCCTCAAGGTCGGCTGCCTTCCGGTGGTCCGGTCGGGCCTCGACGGCGAGGAGCTGATCGGCCTGGTGACCGAGAGTGACCTGCTGCGAGCGGCCTACGCGCCGGACTTCGATGGCGCCTCGGACTGAACCTTCGTACACGGAAAGGTCAGGCTGAACTGGGTTCCGCGCCCCGGCGCGCTCGTGACCGAGATCGTGCCGCCGTGGTCGGACACGATGCCCTTCGCGACCACCAGGCCCAGGCCGCTCCCGCGTCCCGCCGGCTTGGTGGTGAAGAACGGCTCGAAGACGCGCGCCGCGATGTCGGGCGCCATCCCGTGTCCGTCGTCGCGGACGCGGACCGCCACGTGCCCGTCGTCCGCGGGCGACACGGAGATCGCGATCCGGCCGCCGTCGGACGAGGCGTCGATCGCGTTCAGGACCAGGTTGATGAAGAGCTGCTGCAGCTTGTCGTGGTCGCCGAGCATGCCGACGCGCGCGGGGAGCTCGAGCTCGGCCGTGATTCCGTGCACGCGGAGCTTCTCCGAGAGGAAAGCCACGGTCTCGCGCACGATCCCGGTGAGCTCGACGGGCCGGTGCTCCTTCTCGTGCGGGCGCGCCATGTTGAGGAGGGTCTGGATGATCTGCGAGATCCGTTCGATCTGCTCGCGAATCGTGCGCAGCCGGTGCCGTCCGCGTTCGTCGCTGACGGAGCTCTCGAGCAGCTCGGCGTGTCCCTGGATCACGCCCATCGGCGTTCCGATCTCGTGCGCGAGGCCGGCGATGATCGTCGCGATCGAGGCGAGCTCCTCCGCGGCGCGTGCGCGCTGCGTCGTCTCGCGAAGCTGCTCGTGCTCGCTGGCGTAGCGGCGCTCCAGGTCGCGCGTCGCCCCGGCGAGCTCGCGATTCAAGAACGAGAGCCGCTCCTCACGCCCGGAGATGTAGGCCTCCATCGCGAGCTGCGCGTCGAGCATGAGTCGCTTGTGCAGTGAGACGACGATCCGCTCGGCGAGCGCGAGGTTCGTGCGGAAGTGCTCGCAGATCAGCGGAACCAGCAGGCGCTGATAGAGCGAGTAAGCGCCCAGATACCAGCGAGGCTCGAGTCCGACGCGCTGATGCATCGCGCCGATCGCGATCCGCCCCGCGAAGTGCGCATCGTCCAGGACTGGCTCGGAGAGGGAAAGCAGATACTCGCGCTGCTTCGTGAGCAGGCGCTCCTTGACGTCGTGATCGGCCAGAAGCCGGTGGGTCTCCTCGAACGACAGAAGATGGCGATAGAACGCGGACACGAAGCCATCCGCGTTCTTCTCGAGCACCGGCCGGAGCTGACGCAGATTCTCCGCATCCTCCGCGCCCCACTCGAGAAACGCGAGCCGAGTCTCTCGGTCGGTCATTGCAGGCATGTCAATTTCACCTTGAGCCCGATCCCGCGAAAGTCAAGCGCTCAGCGGTCGCGCGGCCTTTGGCCGAGCTGGGCGCGCAGATCCTCGACGTGTCTGCGCAGGCCGGCCATCTCCTCGCGAAGTCGCACGATCACCGCGACACCGGCGAGGTTCACCTCGAGATCCCGAACCAGGTTCTGCGCGACGCGGATCCGCTCGAGCATCCGCTCGGAGAACTCGCCCCCGGATTCCGGCGGCGCGTCGCGGAGCACGATCTCCTCGCGCTCGAGCGTGACGAGGAAGCCGTCCTCGATCTCGAGAAGCTCCGTGACTTGCCGGCGCGAGTAGTAGGTCACGCGCCCTCCCGGAGCCGCGCGCGCACGTCGCGGCCGGCGTAGAGGGGCTCCATCTCCTTGGCGATCGCCTCGAGCTTCGGATCCGAAGCGTCGGGAAGCTCGACCACGAGCTTCACGTAGAGGTCTCCGCGCTCGTCGCCCTGGAGCTTGCGAACGCCCTTTCCCCGCACGCGCAGCACGCGCCCCGGCGCCGACTTCGGCGGAACCTTCATCGTCACGCTCCCGTCCGGCGTCGGCACCTCGATCGAAGCGCCCAGCACGAGCTCCGGCAGCGTCACGGGCAGGTCGAGCAAGAGATCGCTTCCCTTGCGCTCGAAGAACCTGTGCGGCCGGACGCGCAGCGTCAGGTAGAGGTCGCCCGGCGGGCCGCCGAGCGCGCCCGGATCGCCCTGGCCCGCGAGGCGGATGCGCGTGCCGGAATCCGCGCCCGGCGGGATCTTCACGCGCAGGGTTCCGCGGCCGGCGAACTGGACGCGAACCTCGCCGCCGCGAACCGCGTCGAGGAAGTCGACCTCGATCTCGCCCTCGGCATCGCGGCCCTTCGCCGGACCGCGCTCGCGCCGCGCACCGCCGAACAGGCCGCCGAGCAGGTCCTCGATGTCGACGTCCACGTCGGAGGCGGAGCTTTCGCGAAACGGGCTCCGCCGGGCGCCGCGCGACCAGCGCGCGTACTCGCGCGCCT
>CAZMKX010000518.1:0-3397 GCA_964566375.1 uncultured Myxococcales bacterium | reverse complement strand
CCTGCTCCATGCGCACGAGCGACCAGTCGGCGTCGAGCTCCTCGGCGAGCATCATGGGCAGGGCCGTGTGCACGCCCTGGCCCATCTCGGAGTGCGGCACGATCACCGTCACCGTGTTGTCGGGGGCGATCTTCACCCACGTGGTGAGGAGCGTCGTGCCGTCGTCCGCGACGAGCGCGCGCGCGGCCGGCAGGTTCGAGAACGGGCGGAGGGCCAGGCCGAGCACCAGCCCGCCACCGGTCAGCGTGCCGCCGACGATGAACGCGCGACGCGAGATCACAGGAGACATCGTCCGGCCTCCTCAGCTCTTTGCCGCGGCGTGGATCGCCGCGCGCACCCGGGTGTAGGTTCCGCAGCGACACACGTTGGTGATCGCGGCATCGATCTCGGCGTCGCTCGGGTCGGGGTTCTCGGCGAGCAGGCCCACCGCCGCCATGATCTGGCCCGACTGGCAGTAGCCGCACTGCGGAACCTGGTGATCGATCCAGGCCTGCTGCACGCGGTGCAGCGTCGAGCCGGACGCGAGACCCTCGATCGTGGTGATCCTGCGGCCCTCGAACGAAGCGATCGGGGTGACGCAGCTTCGAGTCGGCTGACCGTCGACCAGCACCGTGCACGCGCCGCAGTAGGCGACGCCGCAGCCGTACTTCGTGCCCGTCAGACCGAGCTCGTCGCGCAGCGCCCAGAGCAGCGGCATGTCCGGCTCGACGTCGAGCTCGAGAACCTTGTCGTTCACGGTGATCTTCACGGGCTCCGCTCCTCCTCGATGAACCTCGCCAGAGTAGACCGGCCTTCAGGAATAGTCATCTCGTCGGATCGCGCTTTGGATCAGAGAAATGGCTCAAAAGGGCCAGCCTGACCCACCGGAGGCCACGAGCGGCGGAATCGACAATCTGACCAATCTGGCATATACGGTCAGGATGGCGAAGGCGAAGGCGAAACGGGCGGCGATCCTTCAGGCCGCCCAGACCTGCTTCTGGCGCAACGGCATCCGCCGCACCTCGATCGAGGACGTCGCGCAGGAGGCGGGCGTCGCCAAGGGCACGGTCTATCTGTACTTCGCGTCGAAGGAGGAGCTCTTCGCGCGCCTCACGAGCGAGCTCTGCGAGGGCGCGCTCGAGGGCGTGCATGCCGCCCTCGATTCCGGGGCACCAATCGCGTCGCGGCTCGCGGCCGCGCTCGACGCCAAGGTCGGCTACTTCCACCGCCTGCTCGCCGGAAGTCCTCACGCAGCGGAGCTGATCGAGTCGAAGGCGGCCGGCGCGGAGCGCAGTCTCGCGGCGCTCGAGAAGAGCTTCCACGACGCCCTCGAGCGCGCACTCGTCGCGGCGAAGCTCGGCGGCGACGCTCGCGGACGCGCGGAGCTCCTGGACCTGATCCTGGCCGCCGCCTACGGCACCGCGCGCCAGGCCGAGCTCCGCGGCGAGAGCTCGCCCGAGGCCTACCGCGCGCGGCTCCAGCTGCACCTCGAGCGGCTGATCGACGCGAGCCCGCGCACGCGCGCGGTCAGGCCCCGCGCAGCACGCGCACGTTCTCGCGCCTCACGGTGAGCTTCTCGGCGTCGAAATACTCCATCAGCGGAACGGTGTGCTTTCGGCTCTGCCCGGTGAGCTGCTTGTAGCCGGCGGGATCGATCTGGCCGTGCGCGCGCAGGTGCGCGATCACGCGCTCGCGCAGCGCGGCCACGGCCGCGGCATCGAAGAACATCTCGGACGAGACGCGCACCAGCTTCCTCTCGCGGACCAGGTGCTCGCAGGCCGCGCGGAGCTCGCGAAGCGGCGTGCCCAGGTCGCGCGCGAGCACCTCGAGCGTGTCGGGCGCGAGCCCGGAGGCCGCGAGCCGCGCGAGCAGCGCCTGTGCGAGCGCCGAGTCGCCCACGTGCGCGCGGTGACCCGGAAGCCGCCAGCCCGTCGGCGAAGCTTCCAGCTCGCCCGCGCGCGCGGCGGCGTCGAGCGCAGCGCGCAGCGCGTCGTCACCGGCCAGTGTCGGAACGCGCGCGCGAACCTGGGCGAAGCCGGCCCACGCGTCGGTCGGCGCGCTCGCCTGTTGCGCACGCACCGCGCGCGTCGCGGCCTCGCGAAGCTCGGCGAACGCGTCCGGGTCGAGCCAGTGATCGGCCGAGACGCGCACGCCCGAAATCCCTTCGAGCGAGCGCAGGTCGCGCAGGAGCTCGTCGCGCGTGCTCCCGCGCCAGCCCGCGCGCGCGAGCCGCGCGCGCAGCCAGCCTTCGCGATCGCCCTTCGCGGCGAATGCCAGATCGAGTGCGCGGTCCGCGCGCCGTCGCCGGCCGGGACGCGGCGCCGCGTCGAGGATCCGCCCGCCGCCCCAGGTCCAGCCCGCGTCCTTGATGCGCCGATAGCCGCGCAGCACGAAGCGCTCGCCCTCGACCGCGGCGAGCGGGCGATCGAGCCGCAGCTCGGCGAGCGCGACTTCGCCCGGCGCGATCATGCCGCGGTCGAGGACGGAGACGCGCGCGCCTCGCTCCGACGTCCCCAGATGGATCGCCACGCGCGCGCCGGTCTTGAGCGGCTGCGCGCCCGGCAGAAGCCGCAGCTCCACCTCGAGCCGCGCACGCGGCGCGACGCGATTCGGTGTCGACAGCACGCTGCCGCGCGGGACTCCTTCGACCTCGACGCCCTGCAGGTTCACGGCCGCGCGCGAGCCCGGCAGCGCGCGCTTCACGCCCTGGCCGTGCACCTGCACGCCGCGGATCCGCGCGAGCTGCGCCGCGCGCCCGTCGTCCGGCCAGAGCTCCACGTTCTGGCCCTCCTCGAGCGGGGCGCCGCGCAGCGTACCCGTCACGACCGTGCCGAAGCCGCGCATCGTGAACGCGCGATCGACGGGCAGCCACGCCGGGCCGTCGCGCAGCGTGCGCGGAGGCGCGCTGCGAGCGGCGGCCTCGAGCGCGTCGCGCAGCGCGTCGAGCCCGAGACCCGTCACGGCGGAGACCGGCACGATCGGCGCGCCGGCCAGACACGTGCGCTCGAGCTCCTCGGCCACCTCGAGCTGCGCGAGCTCGAGCAGATCGGCGTCGACCGCGTCGGCCTTCGTGAGGGCGACGACGCCGCGCTCGATCCCGAGCAGGTCGCAGATCGCCAGGTGCTCGCGGCTCTGCGGCATGATGCCCTCGTCGGCCGCGACCACGAAGAGCACCAGATCGATGCCCGTCGCCCCGGACACCATCGTGTGTACCAGCCGCTCGTGGCCCGGCACGTCGATCACCGAGAGCCGCAACCCGGACGGAAGCACGAGCGGCGCGAAGCCGAGCTCGATCGTGATGCCGCGCGCCTTCTCCTCGGGCAAGCGGTCGCAGTCGACTCCGGTCAGCGCGCGCACGAGCGTGGTCTTGCCGTGGTCGATGTGCCCCGCAGTCCCGAGGACCAGCGAGTCGGTCGTC
>CAZMKX010000517.1:0-3397 GCA_964566375.1 uncultured Myxococcales bacterium | reverse complement strand
TGGCGGAGAGGGAGGGATTCGAACCCTCGGTACAGTTTCCCGTACCCAGGTTTAGCAAACCTGTGCCTTCAGCCGCTCGGCCACCTCTCCGCGGCGGCGGCGATGATGCCGGGGTCGGGGGTCCGTGACAACCCCTCGAACGGTCGACGAAAGTGCGCGGCGACGAGCTCCGTGAAACTCAGGGCGGCAGAGCGGGTCCGCAAACGTTGGCCGGGCCCGGCGGCCGGCCCGAGGCGGCGCGCTGCAGGACCGCATAGTCGTCGATCCGGCAGTCGGTGCCGGCGGCTGCGGCTGCGCCGCTCACGTTGCAGCGCGGGAGCCCCGCGGGCGGCACGCCCGGCGACGCCAGCCAGAGCTGGACCAGATCCGCGTCGACGGCGCTCACGAAGCCGTCGCCCGAAACGTCGCCGCACTGACAGGCGTCGCCGATGCCGTCGGCGTTGGAGTCGACCTGTGCGGGATCGGCGGCGAAAGGGCAGTCGTCGAAGGCGTCGGGCACGCCGTCGGCGTCGGCGTCGGGACCCGCGGGGACGAACGGTGCGACGAGCTTGCCCCAGCCGAACGCGTCGTCCTGCCCCGAGGGTGCGACGTCCTCGGCCGCCGCGACGAGCGCGGCGCGAAGCTGCAGGTTCGACTGCCCCGCGGACTGGTCGAGCATGAGCGCTGCCGCACCCGCCACGACGGGCGCCGCGAACGACGTGCCGAGCGCCGCCCCGTAGGTCAGGGTCGCCGTGCGGTTCGGCGCGACGAGGTCGGGCTTCGTCCGGCCGTCCAGCGTCGGCCCCTGGCTCGAGAACGCCTCGATCGGAGGGCCGGGCGTCTGGCTCCAGCTCGTGTGGTTGACCGCGCCCACGGCGAACGCGCCGTGCGCGACGGCCGGGTCGACCATGCTCGAGACGGCGACGCGCTTGGCGGTCTCGATCGCGGCCGAAGACGAGACGACCGTCAGATCGAGGCCCGCGGTCGGCCCCGAGAAGCGGCGCACGCGCACGTGGTACGGCTCCTGCGCGGCCTGCCGCGCGAAGCACGCCTGCTCGGCGGGGAGCGAGCCGGGCGTCTGGCGCTCCGTGCTCGACGCGACGGCGGCGCCGGTGCTCGAGCGCACGTACAGATCGAGGTCGGTCATCGTGCCGGTGTAGCCGGGCGCGTACTGATTCCAGTTCAGCACGACGCAGACTTGCGCGAGCTCCGCGATCAGGCCGAGCTGCTCGTCGTTCGCGGCGAACGAGAGCCAGCCGTCGGCGTCCTCGTCGAGCCACGCACCGCGCCAGTGCCGATACGCCCAGTTGCCGCCGCCGACCGACCAGAACACGCCGTGGTTGTCGTGCGAGTCGTTGACCAGCGCGCTGATCGGGCCGGTGTCGTCGTAGTAGCTCGCGCCGAACCAGTTCACCGACAGGTTCGCGATGCGAATTCCGTTCGCGTGCACGTAGTCGACGGCGTTCTCGAAGTCGACGTCGTCGTCGAACAGGATCAGGTGGAGACGCGCACCGGGCGCCGTATCCGCGAGCTGCTCGGCGACTGCGACGCCATGCGCAGTGACGGTCTCCATGCCGGCGCCGACGAGATCGACGCTGACCGCGCTCGCGGGGATCTCACCCGCCGCGCGCGCTTCGGCCAGGCGCATGAAACCGACGTCGAGCACCGCCACGTCGATGCCCGCGCCGGTGAAGCCGACGTGCTGAAGAACCCCCGCACCGACCCGATCGATCGACTCCGAGACGATCGCGCCGCTGCCGCCGACGGGAATGGGGACGAGCGGAAAGCGCAGTACGCCGATCTCGCCGAGCTCGGCGACGCGCGCGAGCACCTCCCGCGTGCCGGAGATGCGCACGCGCGAGCGCGAGCTGCCGTCGATGCGCGCGCCGAGCGCGCGGATGCGCGTGAGCGGCAGGTCGTCGACGCCCCGACCCGCAGGCGGCTCGGCGATCACGCGCAGCTCGCCCGCGCGCGCGCGCGGGCCGCGGGCCTGGGCGCGCAGCGCCGCGCTGGCCGCGTGGGCGTCGGCCAGCGCGCGCGCGAGCGCAGGCTCGACGCGCGGGCGGACGCCGATCTGCGCGTGCGCTGCACTTCCGAGCGCGCATGCGACGACGAGCACGCAGGCGAAAATCGCCTGGCGGAGAGGGAGGGATTCGAACCCCCGGACGCTTTCGCGCCAGCGGTTTTCAAGACCGCCGCCTTCGACCACTCGGCCACCTCTCCGAAGTCCCCGAATCGCCACTTGCAGTCCCGAAGCCGCCAGACCTACCGCGCGACCGAGCGAGCCCGTAGAATGGCCCAACTCAGCGAACTGCCGCAAGAAAAAGGGCCCCCCGACGTGCTCGACCTGCGTTTCGTCATCGAGAACCTGGACGCGGTTCGCGCGAATTGCGCCAAGCGCAATGTCCCGGTCGACCTCGACCGGCTGGTCGCGCTCGACGAGCGCCGGCGCTCGCTGATCGCCGAGCAGCAATCGGTACAAGAGCGGCGAAACGGACTCGCACGCGAGATGAAGGGCCGCAAGCCGACCGACGCGGAGCGGAGCCTGGGCAAGGAGCTGAAGGAGCGCGAGGCCACGCTCGAGACCGAGCTCGCCGGCGTGCGCGACGAGCTCGTCGCGCTGCAGCAGCTCGTCCCCAACATGACGCACCCGGCGGTCCCCGACGGCGTGACCGACGACGAGAACCGCGAGCTGCGCGTGATCGGCGCGCCGCCGGAATTCGGCTTCACGCCGCTCGATCACGTCGAGCTCGCGGCGAAGCACGACCTGATCGACTTCGAATCCGGTGCGAAGGTCGCGGGCCAGAAGTTCTACTTCCTGAAGAACGAGATGGTCCTGCTCGAGCACGCGCTCGTGCGCTTCGCCTTGGACTTGCTGCGCAAGCGCGGATTCACGCTCTTCCAGACGCCCGACGTGGCGCGCGCCGAGGTCGCGGCGGGGCTCGGCTTCAACCCGCGCGGCGCCGAGACGAACATCTACTCGCTCGCCGAGACGGATCTGGTTCTCGTCGGCACCGCCGAGATCACGCTCGGCGGAATCCACCACGGCGACATCCTCGACGGCGAGAAGCTCCCGCTGCGCTACTGCGGGCTGTCGCACTGTTTCCGTACGGAGGGCGGCGCGCACGGCCGCGCGTCGCGCGGGCTCTACCGCGTGCACCAGTTCACCAAGGTGGAGATGTTCGCGATCACGCGGCCCGAGGAGTCGGAAGCCATGCACGCGGAGATCGTCGCGATCGAAGAGGAGATCTACCGCGCGCTCGAGATCCCCTTCCGTGTCGTCGACGTGTGCGCGGGCGATCTCGGCGCGCCCGCGTACCGCAAGTTCGACCTCGAGGCCTGGATGACCTGCCGCGGCGAGCGCGGCGGCTGGGGCGAGATCACCAGCGCCTCGAACTGCACCGACTACCAGGCGCGG
>CAZMKX010000516.1:0-3401 GCA_964566375.1 uncultured Myxococcales bacterium | reverse complement strand
CTGGCGACGGGCGACCTGCGCATCGGCGTCGCGCTGACCGAGACGTACAGCGCGCGAGAGGGCGCGGGCGTGCGTGTCTCCCGCAAGCGCCTCTCGGGCAAGGCGCTGTTCGCGATCGACGTGCCGGGAGCCGACTGGATCCTGGTGGCCGCCGGCCGTGAGGATCTCTTCCTGGTCGACGCCGCCGCCCGAGGCGTCGCCGTCGAGGAGCTCTGCACGGTGGACCGCACGCGCCGCGTCGCAGAGGTCCGGCTCGACGGTGTGACGCCGATCGCGCGCCTCGGCCGACCCGGCGCGGCGGGCCCCGCGATCTCGCGCATGCTCGACGCAGGCCGCGCCGTGCTCTGCGCCGACACGGTCGGCGCCTGCCAGACGATGCTGGATCGGGCGGTGGCCTATGCGCTCGAGCGCAAGCAGTTCGAGCGCGTGATCGCGTCGTTCCAGGCCGTGAAGCACATGTGCGCGGAGATCGCCGCAGAGCTGGAGCCGACGCGCTCGCTGTTCTGGTACGCGGCGCACGCCTTCGACGCGGTCCCGGCCGAGGCGCCGCTCGTGATCACGCACGCCAAGTGCCGCGCCGACGAGGTGGGACGCCGCGCGGCGCGAACCGCGACGGAGGTGCACGGCGGCGTCGGCTTCACCGACGAGCAGAACCTGCACGTCTGGTTCAAACGCATCGAGCTGAATCGCCAGCTGCTCGGAGGCCCCGACGCGCTGCGCGAGCGCGCGGCGGATCTGCAGGGCTGGACGACCTGAGCGCCGCCGCGGCGCGAACGGAGGAAGCATGGGTCTTCGAGGTGTGGCGGCGATCGCGGGCGTGGGCGAGCTCAAGCCCGAGCGCGAGACTCCCGGCCGGGGGCCACTCGACCTGATCGCCGAAGTGAGCCGCCAGGCGGTGGCGGACGCCGGCATCGGCTGGCGCGAGATCGATGGGCTGCTCGTGGACCCGATCAACGAGAGCCCGATGTTGGTGCCCTCGAGCGTGGCCGAGTATCTCGGACTGCACGTCACGTTCGCGGAGCTGGTCGACCTCGGCGGCGCCACCGGCGCAGGCATGGTCTGGCGCGCGGCTGCGGCGATTGCCGCCGGACAGTGCGAGACCTGTCTGATCGTCAACGCCGCGCCGCGCAAGGGCGAGGGCTTCGGCTGGGGCGGGAACTTCCGGCCGTCGCTGGACTCACCCGACATGCAGTTCGACATGCCCTACGGGGCGGTCACGGCGAACGCCGGCTACGCGATGATCGCCAAGCGCTACGAGCACGAGTTCGGACTGAAGGCCGAGCAGCGGGCGAAGATCGCCGTCGACCAGCGCACCAACGCCTGCGCCAACCCGCTCGCGTACTTCTACGGGCAGCCGATCACGGTCGACGACGTGCTCGCGTCTCCGATCATCCTCGACCCGCTTCACAAGCTAGAGATCGTGATGCCCACCGGCGGCGGCGCGGCCCTGATCGTGACGACCGCCGAGCGGGCCCGCCAGCTCCGCAAGCAGCCGGCGTACCTGCTCGGCGCCGGCGAGTATGTGACTCACAAGTCGATCACCTACGCCCCGTCGCTCACGCACTCCGCGATCAAGCGCGCGGCCGACCGCGCGTTCGCGCAGGCGGGCGCCGCGCGCAGCGACGTGAAGTACGCCTCGATCTACGACTGCTACACGATCACCGTCATGGTGTCGCTCGAGGACGCGGGCTTCTGCGCCAAGGGAGAGGCGGGTGACTTCGTCGCGCGCCACGACCTGACCTACAAGGGCGACTTCCCGCTCAACACGCACGGCGGCCAGCTCTCCTTCGGCCAGCCCGGGCTCGCCGGCGGGATGTCTAACGTCACCGAGGCCGCGCGCCAGATCATGGGGACGTGCGGAGCGCGACAGATCGCGGGCTGCGACGTCGCCTTCGTCAACGGCAACGGTGGAATCATGAGCGAGCAGGTCTCGCTGATCCTCGGGAGGAGCACCTGAGCATGGGCAACCGACCCCCGATCCTTCCGCAGCCGACGCGCATCACGCAGCCGTTCTGGGACGCGGCGCGCAAGCGCGCGCTCCACATCCAGCGCTGCGACGACTGCAAGCGCCACGTCTTCTATCCGCGCGCGCTCTGCCCGCACTGCGGGAGCGCCGCGCTCTCCTGGGTCGAGGCCAGCGGGCGCGGGACGATCTACACCTTCACGGTCGCGCGCAAGCCGACGCTGCCAACCTTCACCTGCCCGTACGTGATCGCGATCGTCGAGCTCGCGGAGGGACCGCACGTCACGACGAACATCGTGGAGTGCGATCCGGACAAGGTCCGCGTCGGAGATCCCGTCGAGGCGGTCTTCCAGGACGCAGACGACAAGATCACGCTGGTGCACTTCCGGCCGGCTCGGGCGTAGCATCGGGGCCCGCGATCGCGCCCGCCTGATGCAGCTCCGCAACCTCGTCGGGGCGGAAGCCCCAGTCGCGCAGGATTTCGTCGGTGTGCTCGCCCGGCCGGGCAGGAGGGCGCGAGATCGCCGCGGGGGTCGCGCTGAAGCGCGGAGCCGGGCCTGGCTGCCGGATCCCGTCCAGCTCGACGAAGGTCCCGCGCGCGAGGTTGTGCGGGTGGTCGAGCGCCTCGGCGAAGCGCAGCACGGGCGCGAAGCAGATGTCGGTCCGCTGCAGCCGTTCGACCCATTCGTCGCGCGTCCGCGTGGCGAAGATCGCGGCGAGCTTCGCGCGCAGGTCGGGCCACCGGCTGCGATCCATCTGCTCGGCGAACTCTGCCGGGAGCCCGAGATGCTCGCGCAGCTCGGCGTAGAACTGGGGCTCGAGCGAGGCGATCGAGACGTGCTCGCCGTCGGCGCATTCGAAGACGCCGTAGAAGTGGGAGCCGCCGTTGATCATCTCGGTGCCGCGCCCCTCGCGCAGCCGCCCCGCGGCGAGCTGGCCGAAGAACGAGGCGCACAGGACTGCGGCGCCATCGACCATCGCCGCGTCGACGACCTGGCCTCGCCCGCTCGCACGCGCCTGCAGGATGCCGCACACCATCCCGAACGCGAGCAGCATGCCGCCGCCCCCGAAGTCCCCCACCAGGTTCAGGGGCGGCACCGGCGGGCCGCCCTTCGCGCCGATGTTGAACAACGCGCCGGCCAGCGAGATGTAGTTGATGTCGTGGCCGGCGACCTGCGCGAGGGGACCTTGCTGGCCCCAGCCGGTCATGCGGCCCACGACCAGGCGTGGGTTGCGCCGCAGCAGCGCGTCGGGCCCCAGACCGAGCCGTTCGATCACTCCGGGCCGATAGCCCTCGATCAGTCCATCGGCGCGCTCGACGAGCCTCAGCAGCGCTTCGACGCCGCGCGGGTGCTTCAGGTCCAGGCGAAGCGAGCGGCGGCCCCGGGCCAGCACGTCGAAGCGCGGGTCGCGCGGCAACCCGAGGCGCCCGTCGCGG
>CAZMKX010000515.1:0-3421 GCA_964566375.1 uncultured Myxococcales bacterium | reverse complement strand
CGGTGACGGCCGTGCAGCTCTCGCTCCTGCGCAAGCTCGGCCGGCTCTACGGCGCGCGCGTGGGCGTCGGCGTGCAGGGCGCAGTCGCCGTCGGCCTGCTCGGCGCGGCGCTGCCCCGGATGGCCGCGAGCGCGCTCAAGATCCTGCCGGGCGTCGGCTGGGTGGGCGGGGCAGTCGCGCAGGCGGCGCTGTCCGGCGCAGCGACCTGGGCGCTCGCGAACGCGCTGCGCGAGCGGCTCGAGGGCCCGGCGGCCGACGAGGAGACGGCGCGCGGCGCCGAGGTGGCACGTACACTCGCGCGTGTCGAAAGCCTGTGGCGCCGCGGCATGCTCGGCGCCGAAGAGTACGCCCGTCTGCGCTCAGACCTGCTCGACGCGGTCTAGGATCGCCGCGAACGCGCGACGCATGCGCTGCACGTGCGAGCCCTCCCAGTAGACGCGCGCGCATGCGGGACAACGCACGAACGACGCGTGCTCGCGAAGCACGCGCGGGGGCACCTCGTCCGCGACGGCGTCGCGCGCGACCGGCTCGAGGACGGCGTTGCAGCGACTGCAGCGCGTGAAGGCCGGCCCGGCCGCGAGCCCGGGAAAGGCGCGCGCCAGCTCTCGAAGCTGCTCGCCCGCGTGCCCCGACGCGAGCACGAGAACACGCGGCACACGCCACTGCTCGGGCAGCCGGCGATCGCGGGTCAACACCACGCGCTCCTCCTCGCAGGCCCGGCGCGCGATCTCTTCGTCGGGCCAATCGTCGCGATACGCGGTGTCGAAGCCCAGGATGCGCAGCCAGCGCGCGAGCCGGCCGAGCATCGCGTCGGCCAGGAAGCGGGGCTCGGACACGAGCAGGGGACCGCGCTCCGGCTCGATTCCCACGCGCGCACCGCAGGTGCAGTCGATCGTCCGGCCGTGCGCGAACAGCGCCGGGTCGTAGCCGCGCCCGCAGCGAGGGCAGGGGATCGCCATGCGCCGATCGGGCCCCGTCAGTAGCGCCGCATCACGAGCTGGGCGAAGTCCTGCATCTGGCGCACCGGGTCGTCGGTGACCTGGAAGGCGAAGTGACTCGCTCCCGCGCGCGCGAGGGCGCGGATCCGCTCGATCAGATCGTCCGGCTCTCCGACGAGCGCCACCGTCTCGGCCAGCTCGGGCAGCAGGAATGCGCGCTCGTCGGGACGCGCGTAGACGAGATGGCCCTCGTGCAGCGTCAGGTGACGCGTCGCCTTCGGAAACGTCTCGACGTGCTTCTTGTAGCGCTCGATCACCTCGCCGAGCTTCGGGGAGCCGCGCAAGAGGCCGTCGCCCCACTCGGCCTGCACGTGCAGGAAGTTCACGATGAACGACTCGAGCGAGCGCAGCACGCGCGGCGTCGCCGACGACTCGCCGCGGTGCAGCACGCAGGTCGGCCAGATGACCTTCGTGGGAATCCCGGCCGGGTCGCGACCGGCCTTTCCCGCCGAGACCGCGATCGCCTTCCGCGCCGCGTCGATCTGGGCGGGCGAGGTGCCCCAGGTCAGATGGCCGTCCATCTCGCGGCCCGTCGCCTCGAGCGCCTTCGGTCCGAATGCGGAGAGCGTGATCGGAATGCGCGGGTCGAGCCGCACGAAGCCGAGGTTCGGGTGCAGAAGCTTGATGCGGTGCTCCTCGCCCTCCTCGCGCAGGGTCGTCTCCTTGCCGTCGAGCAGGTCGCGGATGACGCGGATCTCCCGCAGCATGCGGCCGAGCGCGACCGGCTTCAGGCCCATCGTGAGCCGCGCGGTGTTGCCCGCGCCGACGCCCAGCTCGACGCGCCCCGGCGCGAGCTGGTTCACCGTCGCGATCGAGTGCGCGATCGTCGGCGCCATGCGGGTCGTGGGAACCGCGACGCCCGTGCCCAGCCGGATGCGACGCGTGCGGTCCGCCGCGAGCGCCATGGTCGCGTACACGTCGGAGTAGATCATCTGCGAGTCGAAGAACCACGCCTGAGAGAATCCGAGGCTCTCGGCGAGCTGCACCAGATCGTGATCCCCGACGCGCGAGGCGAAGACGACGCCGAACTCCATCACATCACCTTGTACCAGCGCAGCTCCACGCCGGACGGGACGACCGCGCCCGTGCCGACGAAGACGTGCTGCATGAGCCACTGCAAATCCGCAGCCTCGGTCTCGAAGACCGGCGCGGTCCGGAAGTAGAGCCCGTCGGCGCCGCTTCGCGCGATGCCGGCGTTGCGCACGAAGATCCGTTCGCCGCGCTCCGTCTCGATCAGGTACCTCGCGTCGATCTCGGCCACGCGGTCGCCGCGGAGGAGCTGCACGTCCGCACCGCCGGGGAGCACGCGACCGGCGAGCCGCGGCCCGGTGACCGTGCCGCGCTCGAACGGAATCAGCTGGCGCGTCCCCCGCGCGCTGCGGCCGGAGCCGAGCGGGGGGGAGGTGAGCGGGATGGAGACGGTGGCGACGTACTCGAGTCCGGGCGCGGCGGGATCCGACATCGACCGAGAGGGTATCCTCTGCGGCGATCATGAGGGTGTTGATCGCAGGCGCCGGAATCGGCGGACTCACGGCGGCCCTGGCGCTCCACGCGCGCGGCATCGAGGTGCGGATCTTCGAGTCGGTGCGCGAGCTCGCGCCGCTGGGCGTCGGCATCAACCTGCTGCCGCACGCGATGGCCGCGCTCGCTTCGCTCGGAGCGCTCGACGCCGTCGACGCGCTCGGCGTGCGGACCGCCGAGCTCTGCTACTTCAACCATCGCGGCCAGCGGATCTGGCGCGAGCCGCGCGGGCTCGACGCGGGCTATCCGGTGCCGCAGATCTCGGTGCACCGCGGAAAGCTCCAGCTCGCGCTCCTCGCGCTGGTTCGGGAGCGGTTGGGCGCGGCGGCGGTGCGCACCGGCTGTCACCTCGCGTCTTTCGCGAGCGACGGCGCGAGCGCGGTGCGCGCGCGCTTCAGCGACCGCGCGAGCGGCACGGCGTCCGAGGAGCGCGGCGACGTGCTCGTGGCGGCGGACGGCATCCACTCCACGGTCCGGCGCCAGCTCTGGCCCGACGAAGGCCCGCCGCGCTGGAGCGGGAACATCCTGTGGCGCGCGACGAGCCGCGCCGCGCCGTTCCTCACCGGCCGTTCGATGATCATGGCCGGCGCGCGCCCGCGGAAGTTCGTCGCGTACCCGATCAGCGCGCCTGCCGAGGACGGGCTCTGCACGATCAACTGGATCGCGGAGCTCGATCGGAGTGGGTCCGCGCCGCCGCCGCGCGAGGACTGGAACCGTCCCGGTGCGATCGCGGACTTCCTGCCCGCGTTCGCGGACTGGCATTTCGACTGGCTCGACGTCCCGGCGCTGATCCGCGCCGCGGAGGCGATCTTCGAGTTCCCGATGGTCGATCGGGACCCGCTCCCGCGCTGGACCCACGGACGCCTGACACTGCTCGGTGACGCAGCGCACGCGATGTACCC
>CAZMKX010000514.1:0-3431 GCA_964566375.1 uncultured Myxococcales bacterium | reverse complement strand
GTCCGAGCATGTAGGGGGTGAAGAAGGGCGCGGCGATGTGCACGCCCGTCTGCACGGCGAGCAGGTAGGCGAGCAGTCGTCGATTGCCGGGGATCGGTGTCAGCGGGGGAATCTCGGCGCTCACCGTCACGCGCGCGACGAGCGGGTCCGGCTCGCTCTGGTGGGCGAGAAGCCACGACGAGGTCGCGCGCGCTGCGGCGGCGATCGCGAACAGCACCGCGAAGCCCAGCAGCCGGTGGCCTTCCGACGTCGCGAGCTCGAGCACCGCGCCCCCGCCGAGCAGCGCGAGGAGCAGCGCCGCCTGAGCGACGCGGCTGCGCCGCGCGAAGAAGCGCGCGCGCAGGGTGCGCGGCACGATCGTGCCGACCCACGTGTTCCAGGCCGGCCCCGTGGCCATGCCCGTGGCCCAGTAGAACGTCACGATCGCGAGCAGGCCCATCGCGCTGAGCCGTCCGGTGACCGCCGCGGCGACGAGCGGCACGAAGCTCGCGGCTTGCAACGCCGCATTGATCACGACCCAGCGGCGGTGCGATCCGAGGCGCCGGATGGCGTACGGAGAGATCAGCTGCAAGACCGCGCCCGCGAGCAACGGCCCCGATGCGACCGCGCCGGCCACGATGTCGCCGAATCCGAGCGCGAGCGCGAAGGCGGCGATGTAGGTCTCGCCGGTACCCATCATGACCGCGTGCGCGATCGCGTCGGTGTGCACGTAGGCGAGATCGCGGCGAAGCACCGCAGCCTCGCGCGCGAGCGGCGCACGCGAGTAGCGCCCACCCCCGAGGATTCGAAAGGGCCGCTCGTCGTCGGGGTCTTGGGCCATAGGCGCGCGGGCGCATGGAACGGCACGCCGCTCTCGCTGTCAACCGTCCTCCGCTATGGTGACCGTGGAGATCAGGCGGGCGAGGGGGCTCGATGGCGTTCGCGAGGGTCGTGGATCTGCTGGCGACGGGGCGTGCCGGCGAAGCTGCCGGTGTGCGCGGCTGGCTGCGCACGGCCCGGCACTCGAAGGGCGTCTCTTTCCTGGACGTGTCCGACGGGTCGTGCCTGGCCGGCCTGCAGGTCGTCGCGGGTCCCGAGCTCGCGAACTACGCGGACGAGATCACGCGGCTCGACACCGGCTGCGCGGTCGAGGTCGATGGGGAGCTCGTCCCGTCGCAGGGGAAGGGACAGGCGCTCGAGCTGCGCGCCGGCCGGCTCGTGGTCGTGGGCTGGGCCGACGCCGACTACCCGCTGCAGAAGAAGCGCCACGGCTTCGAGTTCCTGCGCACGATCGCGCACCTGCGCCCGCGCACGAACACGCTGGGCGCCGTCCTGCGCGTGCGCAACGTCGCTTCGCGCGCGGTCCACCGGTTCTTCCAGGAGCGCGGCTTCGTCTGGCTGCACACACCGATCATCACCGCGAGCGACGCCGAGGGCGCGGGCGCGATGTTCCGCGTGACCGCGACCGGGTTCGAGGGCGAATTCTTCGGGCAGCCGACGTTCCTCACCGTGTCCGGCCAGCTCGAGGCCGAGATCGGCGCGCTCGCGCTCTCCAACGTCTACACCTTCGGCCCGACCTTCCGGGCCGAGAACTCGAACACCAGCCGCCACCTCGCGGAGTTCTGGATGATCGAGCCCGAGATGGCGTTCTGCGATCTCGCGGGAGACATGGAGCTGGCGCAGGCCTTCCTGCGCTCCGTGGTGAAGTCGGTGCTCGACGAGTCTGCCGAGGACCTCGCATTCTTCGACGAGCGCATCGCGAAGGGCCTGCGCGCGACGCTCGAACACGTGGCGGCGAGCGCATTCGAGCACCTGACGTACACGGAAGCGGTCGCGATCCTCGAACGCTCGGGCCAGAGCTTCGAGTTTCCGGTGAAGTGGGGCGCGGATCTTCAGAGCGAGCACGAGCGTTGGCTGACCGAGACGCACGTCGGGCGCCCGGTGATCGTGACGGACTACCCGAAGGCGATCAAAGCGTTCTACATGTACTCGAACGACGACGAGCGAACCGTGCGCGCGATGGACGTGCTGGTGCCGAAGGTCGGCGAGATCATCGGCGGGTCCCAGCGCGAGCATCGACTCGACGTGCTGAAGGCGCGGCTGGCGGAGTGCGGCCTGCCCGAGGCGCCGTACCAGTGGTACCTCGACCTGCGCCGCTTCGGCTCGGTCCCGCACGCCGGCTTCGGCCTGGGCTTCGAACGGCTCGTGCTCTACCTGACGGGAATGGCGAACATACGCGACGTGATTCCGTTTCCGCGCGTTCCCGGCTACGCGGAGTTCTGATGAGCGTGTGTGCGGTCACGGGCAGCGCTTCGGGTATCGGCGCGGCGATCCGGCGCCGGCTCGAGGCGGAGGGCGCGCGCGTGATCGGCGTCGATCTGCGCGATGCGGAGGTCGTCGCGGACCTGTCCGGCGCGTCGGGCCGCGCGGCCGCCGTCGCAGGCGTCCTCGCGCGCTGCGGCGGTCGGCTCGATCGCGCGGTCTTCTCGGCCGGCGTCGGCGCCCACGTCCGCCCGCCGTCGCTCGTCGCCTCGGTGAACTACTTCGGCGCCGTCGACGTGCTCGATGGCTTGCTTCCCGCATTGCGCGCCGGAGCCGATCCGGCGGCGCTCGTCGTCTGCTCGAACTCCGCGCAGATGGCGCCGCTCGACGATCACCCGTACGTGCAGGCGCTGCTCGCGCACGACGAGCCGGAAGCGCGCCGCGTGATCGACGCGCTCGACAGCTCGATCATCGCCTATCTCGGCTCCAAGCACGCGCTCGGTCGCGCCGTGCGGCGGCGCGCGGGCGACTGGGGCCGCGCGGGCGTGCGGCTGAACGCGGTCGCGCCCGGGCCGGTGAGGACGCCCCTGCTCGCCAGCGACATGGCCGACCCCGTGACCGGCGCCGCGATCGAGAAGCTCTCGATCCCGCTCGGGCGGATGGGCGAGCCGGAGGAGGTCGCCGAGCTCGCCGCGTTCCTGCTCGGACGGCGCGCGAGCTGGATGCACGGCGGGGTCTACTACATCGACGGTGGAAACGATGCCGAGATCCGACCCGACCGGTTCTGACCCTCCGAGGAGAGCATGACGATCGACGCCTTCGCGCCCGCACGGCTCGGCGGGCTCACGCTTCGCAACCGCGTGATCAAGACGGCGACCTACGAAGGCATGTGCCCCGGGGGGATTCCGTCCGATGCGCTCGTCGAGCACCACCGCGCGCTCGCGGCCGGCGGAGTCGGTCTGACGACCGTCGCCTACTGCGCGGTGTCGCCCGACGGACGCACCTTCGCGGAGCAGATGTCGATGCGACGCGAAACGGTGTCACCCCTGCGCCGGGTCACCGACGCGGTGCACCGCGAGGGCGGCGCGGCTTCGCTCCAGCTCGGGCACTGCGGCTGGTTCACCAAGAACGCGGAGCTCTCGACCTGGCTGCCGCGCGGGCCGTCGCTCACGCTGAACGGGTACGGGCTC
>CAZMKX010000513.1:0-3435 GCA_964566375.1 uncultured Myxococcales bacterium | reverse complement strand
CGATGTCGAGTCCCGCGCCGCGATAGAGGATTCCCTGCGCCAGCATCACGAAGTGGGTGGTGGGCGCAGCCAGCATCAGAGCCCGCACCACCTCCGGCATGCTCTCCCGGGGCGTCGTGCCGCCGGAGAGCACCTGCAGCGGCAGCATCACGAGGATCATCAGCAGGCCGAACTGGGGCATCGAGCGGCCGATCGTCGCGAGGAAGATCCCCATCGAGGTCATCGCGAAGAGATGCACCGTGACGCCGGCGAGGAAGAGCGGCACGGAGCCCTCGATCGGCATCCCGAGCCAGCCCTGCACGACCACGATCAGGGAGACGCTGCAGGCGAGAAGCACGACCAGGCCCATCGACCACACCTTGCTGACCATGATGTCGAGCGGCGTCATCGGCATCACCAGCAGGTGCTCGAGGGTGCCGTGCTCGCGCTCGCGGATCAGGGCTGCCCCGGTCAGGATCGTCGCGAGCATCGAGATCTGGTTCATGAGCTCGACGACGGCCCCGAACCAGGAGCGTCGGAGCTCGGGGTTGAAGCGCGCGCGCACGACGAGCTCCGCCGGCGCCGGCGCATTATCGGGGCGGCGCTCGACGAACGCGTAGACCTCGCGCGCCACGATGGTTCGAATGTACGCGGCGCCGGTCAGCGCCTGGCTCATGCGCGTGGCGTCGACGTTGAGCTGGATCACCGGGCTGTGCCCGGCCAGCACGTCGCGCTGGAAATTCGGAGGGACGTCCAGCGCGAAGGTGTCGAGGCCAGCATCCATGCGCGCGTCCATCTCGTCCTGCGTGATCCACACCGGCGGCAGGAAGTAGGGCGGGTAGAAGGCGGCACCGATCCGCTCGGAGAGCGGCGAGCGATCCTCGTCGACGATCGAGATCGCAGCTCGGCTGAGGCCCTCGGGCATCGCCGTCGCTCTGGCGTAGATCGCAAGCGTGAATGCATAGGCGATCAGCGCCAGCAGGATCGGGTCGCGGAGGAGGCTGCGCAGCTCCTTCACGCCGAGGTGGAGGACGTTCCCGGCTCGCATGTCAACGCTCCTGCTTCCGGAGTAGCGCCGTCGCGAGCCCGATGAGCACGACGACGGCGAGCAGGAGCGGCGCGAACGAGGCCTCGAGATCGCTGAACGTGAGCGCCTTGGAGAAGGTCCCGCGCGCGATCGTCAGGTAGTGGGTGGTGGGATAGATCCGTCCGATCGTTGCGCCGACGCCCTCGAGCGACGACACCGGCTCGATCAGTCCGGAGAACTGCAGGGCGGGCAGGAGCGTCAGGATCGCCGTTCCGAACAGAGCCGCGGTCTGACTGCGCAGGAAGGTGGACACGAGCAGGCCCAGGGCGGTCGCTGCGCCGACGTAGAGGAGGGTGCCCGCGGCGAGCGTCCAGAAGCTGCCCTTCAGCGGGACGCCGAAGACCGCGAGCGCGAGCAGCACGAGCGAGAGGAAGTTGAGCATACCCACGGCGATGTAGGGGAGCTGCTTGCCGAGCAGAAACTCGAGGCGCGTCACGGGAGTCACGTACAGATTCACGATCGAGCCGAGCTCCTTCTCTCGGACGACGCTCAGAGCCGTGAGAATCGCCGGGATCATCATCAGGAGCAGCGGGATCATCGTCGGCGCCATCGCCGTCAAGCTGTCTATGTCCGGGTTGTACCGGAAGCGTGTCTCGATCGTGACGAGGCCGCTTGCCGGGCTCCGAGACAGCGACGACGCCGCACCCGCCAGCCAGTGTGCGTGCATTCCCTGCACGTAGTTCGTGATGGTGTCTCCGCGCAAGGGCATGGCGCCGTCGATCCAGGCGGCGATCTGCACCGGCCGGCCGCGCGCGAGATCGCGCGCGAAGTCCGGAGGGATCTCGATGGCGAGGCTGAGCTCGCCCGAGCGCATGCGCCGGTCGAGGTCGCCGTAGTCGGCGATCGGCTCGCGCTCGACGAAATAGTGGCGCGCGCCCGCGAGCTCGAGCGCGTAGCTCCGGCTCGTCGTGGTCTGGTCGCGGTCGAGCACGGCGAAGCTGAGCTGCTCGACGTCGAAGCTGATCCCGTAGCCCATGACCAGCATCAGGATCGCGGTTCCGAGCCCGGCGAGCGTGAGCCGGATCGGGTCGCGGCGCAGCTCGAGTGCCTCACGCCACGCGTAGCTCGCCATGCGCCGGGGATCGAAGGCGCGTCGCCGGGGAGGCTCCGGGGCCGCGCGCGCGACGGCGGCGAGCTGCATGCCGGACGCCTCCTGATCGCGGGGCAACGTCTCGGCCGCCGCGTCCTCGAGGCAGGCAACGAAGGCGTCCTCGAGCGTCTCCACGCCGCGGCCCCGGACCAGCGCGGCCGGCGCGTCGCACGCCAGCACGCGTCCGGCGTGCATGAGCGAGACGCGGTCGCAGCGCTCCGCCTCGTTCATGAAGTGGGTCGAGACGAAGATCGTGACCCGCTCGTGGCGCGAGAGGTCGACCAGGGCCTGCCAGAAGCCGTCGCGGGCCACCGGGTCCACGCCCGAAGTGGGCTCGTCGAGGATCAGGACCTCGGGCCGGTGGATCAAGGCCACCGCCAGCGAGAGTCGCTGCCGGTGCCCGAGCGGGAGCGCGTCCGGGAACTCGTCGTGAAGCTCCGCAAGGCCGAAGCGGTGGGCCACCTCCTCGACGCGCGCCGCGAACTCGGCCCCTGGAAGCCGGAACACTCGCGCATGCAGCTCGAGGTTCTGCCGCACGGTGAGCTCGGAATAGAGCGAGAAGGACTGCGACATGTAGCCGACGCGACGCCGGGTCTCGAGGTCGCGCGGGTCCACCTCCCGGCCGAACAGCCACGCCCGTCCCGCACTCGGGTCGAGCAGGCCCGTCAGCATCTTCATCGTGGTCGTCTTGCCGCACCCGTTCGAGCCGATGAAACCGAAGATCTCTCCGCGCTCGATGCGGAAGGTCGCGCGGTCGACCGCGGTGAAGTCGCCGAAGCGCATGGTCAGATCTCGGGCCTCGATCGCGACCTCGCCATCGCCCGCCGCCGCGCGCGCCGGGATCTCCACCGCGCGATGGCCGCGGCGCCTCTCCTCGGGCAGCAGCGCGATGAAGGCGGCCTCGAGCGACCGCGTGCCCGTCTGCTCGAGCAGCGCCTGCGGTGCGCCAGTCGCGAGCACGTGTCCGGCGTCGAGCGCCACCAGCCAGTCGAAGCGCGCCGCCTCGTCGATGTAGGCCGTGGCGACCACGACGCTCATCCCCGGACGCGCGCTGCGAATCTCCTCGATCAGCTCCCAGAACAAGCGCCTGGAGAGCGGGTCGATGCCGGTGGTCGGCTCGTCGAGGATCAGGAGATCCGGATCGTGGATGAGCGCGCAGCACAGCCCGAGCTTCTGCTTCATTCCGCCCGAGAGCTTCCCTGCCGGCCGACTCGCGAAGCGAGCGAGGCCGGTGCTCTCCACGAGCGCGGCGATCCTCCGCTCACGCTCGGCGCAGGCG
>CAZMKX010000512.1:0-3435 GCA_964566375.1 uncultured Myxococcales bacterium | reverse complement strand
CGAGGGCGCGCGCGACTTCCTCGTGCCCAGCCGCATGCAGCCGGGAAGCTTCTACGCGTTGCCGCAGTCGCCGCAGATCATGAAGCAGATGCTGATGGTCGCCGGCTTCGACGGCTACTTCCAGCTCGCGCGCTGCTTCCGCGACGAGGACCAGCGCGCCGACCGCCAGCTCGAGTTCACACAGCTCGATCTCGAGATGTCGTTCGTCGGCGTGGAGGACGTGCTCGACGTGCTCGAGCACATCACGGTGAACGCGTATCGCGACGTGCTCGGCGTCGAGCTCGAACGCCCGTTTCCGCGCATCACGTACAAGGAAGCGATGGCCCGCTACGGATCGGACAAGCCGGAGCGGCGCATCGCGCTCGAGCTCGTCGAGCTCTCCGACGTGCTCGCGAAGAGCGAGTTCAAGGTCTTCGCCGGGGCGCTCGCGAGCGGCGGGGTCGTGCGCGGTCTGCCGATCCCCGACGCCGCCGCGCTCACGCGCAGCGAGCTCGATCGCTTGAACGACCAGGCCCGCGGCTTCGGCGCCAAGGGGCTCGCGTGGGTGCGCGTCGCCGAGGACGGCAGCTGGCAGTCGCCGATCGCGAAGTTCCTTTCCGATGACGAGAAGGCGGCGATCACCGCGCGGGCGGGCCTGCGGCCCGGGTCGGTGATCCTGTTCGGCGCCGACCGCGAGAAGGTCGTGTGCGACGTGCTCGGCCGGCTCCGGCTCGAGCTCGGTCAGAAGCTCGGTCGTTACGACGGACGCGCCTGGGATCCACACTTCGTGATCGGGTTCCCGCTCTTCGAAGAGGCGGACGACGGCTCGCTCACCTACATGCACATGCCGTTCGTGGCGCCGCTCGAGAGCGAGCTCGGCAAGCTCGACACCGACCCGAAGGGCGTCGAGGCCACGCACTACGACCTGGTGATGAACGGCGTCGAGCTCGGCTCCGGCAGCCTGCGCAACCATCGATCCGACGTGCAGCTCAAGATCCTCGAGATCCTCGGCTACTCCGAGGCCGAGGCGCGCGCGCGCTTCGGCTTCATGCTCGATGCGCTCGACGCGGGCGCGCCGCCGCACGGGGGCTTCGCGTTCGGCTTCGACCGTCTCGCGCTGATGCTCGCGGGCGGCGAGAGCCTGCGCGACGTGATCGCGTTCCCCAAGACACAGCGCGCGCAGGACATCTTCATGGAGTCCCCGAGCGCGGTCGATGCGGCCCAGCTGAAGGAGCTGGGCCTGCGCCTGCGCGAGACCTAGCGCGCGCCGCTACGCCGCGGCGTCGTAGCCGCGCCAGCTGTGCGTGCCGAAGTCGTAGAGCTTGCACGCGTGCGTCGTGCGCAGATAGTCGGCGAAGCCGAAACGCTTCTCGCGCACGACGTCCCCGAAGCTCTTGCGGATCACGTCGCAGGCTTCGGGCAGGCGATAGAACGGAATCCGCATGTCCACGTGGTGGGGGACGTGCAGCATGATGTTGTGCAGGAAGAAGTTCACCCACGCCGGCACGTGGAGGATCGTCGTCCCCTCCATCTGGCCCTTGAAGCGCGTCCACTCGCGCCGGCTCTGCCAGGCGATGTCGGGCGAGATGTGGTGCACGTACACGGCGATTCCGATCACGTAGTTCCACAGCACGAACGGCACCGCGAAGACCTTGAACCACATCCAGAGCGCGCCGCCCACCCCGCCGTAGGTCGCAGCGCCCGCGGCGAGCAGTCCGACGTTCACGACGGCGGCGTAGGCCCAGACGATCCGCCGGTCGCGGTTCACGTCGTTCGCGATCTTCGCGGGCGCCTCGAAGCGCATCATGTTCTTCCACCAGATGTCCCAGCCGTAGTACACGCCCGCGCCGAGCCAGGACCACTTCACGCGGTGCACGAGGCGCTGCGCAGGCGTCATCCCGCGGTAGCTCTCGGGCGTGGCCGGGTGCCAGACGTAGTCCATCACCTCGCGCACGGTATGTCCGTGGTGGATGCGGTTGTGGCCGAAGACCCAGGCCTCGTACACGTGCAGCGACGGCAGCATGGCCGCCTGGCCGATCACGTAGTTCAGACGCTTGCTCGAGAAGAGCGCGCCGTGCGCCGCGTCGTGACCGATGATGAAGAGCGCGCTGATCGCGAGCGCGGTCACGATCCAGAGCGGCACGAGCAGGAGCGGTGAGTCCACCGCCACGAGCAGGGCGACGAGCGCCCCGTACAGAGCGACGTCGCGCGCGAAGTACAGCAGCCCGAGCGACGTCGGGTTCTCGTAGACGTGATCGGGCAGAATCTCGATCACGTTCGCGATGGTCGGTCCGGACTCGACTTCTTCGACCGGGGCAGATTCGACGGGGCTTGCCATTGTTCGAGAGGGTATACACGGGGCCCGGAGGGCGCGCCCTCCGCGCGTCAAAGTTCGGTAAAAGCAGGCAGGGCAGCCGTTTTCGTGCGGCTGCAACTCGGGAGGGAAGTCCTTGAAGGTAAAGGCGGCCGTGGCGTTCGAGGCGGGAAAACCCCTCGAAGTCGAGCAGATCGACCTCGAGGGCCCGCGCGCGGGCGAGGTTCTCGTGAAGCTGGCGGCCACCGGGGTCTGCCACACGGACGCATACACTCTGTCCGGCAAGGACCCGGAGGGGCTCTTTCCCGTCGTTCTGGGCCACGAAGGCGCCGGCGAGGTGGTCGAGCTCGGCGCGGGCGTCCGCTCGCTCGCGGTCGGCGACCACGTGATCCCGCTCTACATCCCCGAGTGTCGCGAGTGCCGGTACTGCCTGTCGGGCAAGACGAACCTGTGCGTGAAGATCCGCGAGACGCAGGGCAAGGGTCTGATGCCGGACGGCACCAGCCGGCTCTCGGTCCGCGGCAAGGCGCTGCACCACTACATGGGGACGTCGACCTTCGCCGAGTACACCGTCGTGCCCGAGATCGCGCTCGCGAAGGTGCGGCCCGATGCGCCGCTCGACCGCATCTGCCTGCTCGGCTGTGGCGTCACCACGGGGATCGGAGCCGTCCTTCACACCGCAAAGGTGGAGCCGGGTGCGTCGGTCGCCGTCTTCGGCCTCGGCGGAATCGGTCTCTCCGTGATCCAGGGCGCGGTGATGGCGGGCGCGGAGCGGATCATCGGCGTCGACCTCAACCCGCGGAAGTTCGAGCTCGCCAAGGCCTTCGGCGCGACCGACTTCCTGAACCCGAAGGACGTCCCCGACGTCGTCGCGGCGATCGTCTCGCTGACGGACGGCGGCGTCGACTATTCGTTCGAGTGCATCGGAAACGTCGACGTCATGGGGCAGGCGCTCGCCTGCACCGCGCGCGGGTGGGGGCAGTCGATCGTGATCGGCGTCGCGGGCGCGGGGCAGGAGCTTCACGCGCGCCCGTTCCTGCTCGTCACCGGTCGGTCCTGGCGGGGGACGGCATTCGGGGGGACGAGAGGCCGCACGCAGCTGCCGCGCTTCGTCGATCGCTACATGAACGGCGTGATCAAGC
>CAZMKX010000511.1:0-3437 GCA_964566375.1 uncultured Myxococcales bacterium | reverse complement strand
GAGCAGCGCCTGCACGATCTCCACGTGATCGCCGCTCGAGGCGGCCATGAGCGGCGTCGCACCCAGGTCGTTGGGCTCGTCCGGTTTCGCGCCGTGACGCAGGAGCTCGACCGCGATCTCGTTCCGGCCGGCGAGCGCCGCGTGCAGGAGCGCGCTCCAGCCGCGGAAGTCTCGCGCGTTCGCGGGCACGCCCCGTGCGAGGAGCGCCTTCACCTCGGCGAGCTCGCCCTTTCGCGCGGCTTCGATCAGCGCGCGCTCGTCGCGCAGGGCCGCGTCACCCGAGGCCCCGTCCGCGCCGTCGCTTCCCAGCTTCTCCCAGGCCTCCGATCCCGCCTTGTCGATCATGGCGTAGACGCGGACCTGATCGCGCTCGTAGGCCTCCATCAGCGGCGTGCGGCCCTTCAGGTCGCGGACCAGCGGATCCGCGCCGACGGCCAGCAGCTTCTCGACCACGCGCGCGTGGCCGCCGCGCGCCGCGAGGTGGAGCGCGGACTGACCCGCGAGGTTGACCGCGTTCGGGTCGGCGCCCGCCGCGAGAAGCTGCGTGACGATCTCGGCCTGGCCGATGGCCGCCGCGCGAAGCAGCGGCGTCGAGCCCTCGTTGTCCGCCGCATTCGCCCGTGCCCCCGCCTCGAGCAGCACGCCGACCAGCTCGGCGTCGCCGCGGCGCGCGGCGTGCTGAAGGGGCGTCTCGCCCGCGAGCGATGCCGCGTTCGCGTCCGCGCCGCGCGCGAGCAGCTTGCGCGCGATCTCCACCTGGCCCGAGGTCGCCGCCTGAAGCAGCGCGCCGCGTCCCGCCGGATCGCGCAGGTTCGGGTCGGATCCGTTCGCGAGCAGGAGCTCGACCATCGGCACCTGACCCTTTCCCACCGCGTACATCAGCGGTGTCTGGCCGTTGCGACTGGGCGCGTTCACGTCCGCGCCGCGCTTCGCCAGGAGCTCCACCACGTCGAGGTGGCCGCTCGCCACCGCCGAGCGGAGCGCGGTCGCGCCGCCGTCGTCCTTCACCTCGAGCGCGGCCCCGGCGTCGACGAGCATCTTGGCGCTGCCCGCGCGGCCCGCCGACGACGCCAGAATCAGTGCGGTCCGCCCGTCGGAGTCCCGCGCGTTCGCGTCCGCGCCCGACTTCAGCTCGGCCGCCACCGTCGCGTCGTTTCCGCGCCAGGCGGCGTCCATCAGCGCCGTGCGCTCGCCACGTCCGGCGGAGCTGCGTCCGAGCTCGGGATTCTTCTCGGCCTCGTCGAGCAGGGTCGCGACGCGGCGGAATCCGCCGCGCTCGGCGTATGCGCGCGCGGTCTGGCCCTCGCCGCCGACCTTGCGCGCGTCCGCGCCCGCGGCCAGGAGGACCTTCACCACCTCGAGATTTCCCGACCCCGCCGCGCTCATCAGGGGTGTCAGCCTTCGCGGTCCGCTCTCGACGTCGACCTGCGCGCCGCTCGCTGTCAGTCTCCTCAACACTTTCACGTGTCCCCGCGTGGCAGCGTAGGTGAGCGCGGTCGCGCCCTGCCGATCCTCGGCATCGAGCGCCGCTCCGGCGTCGATCAGGTAGTCGACCGTCTCGACCCGGTTGCTCGCGGCGGCCGCCATCAGCGCCGTCGCGCCGTCGTCGTCCTGCGCGTTCAGGTCCGCGCCCGCCTCGACGAGTGCCTTCGCGTACTTCTGCAGGCCCGCCGCCGCCGCGAAGATCAACACCGTGCGCCCGCGCTCGCCGCGCGCGTCCAGGAACGACCTCGGGAACAGCGGCTCGTCGCTCGTCGCGCGCGCGTATACGCGGGCGACGCCGTCGTTGCCTTCCTCCAGTGCGACGACGACCGGCTGAAGCCCCTCCGCATTCTTGCGCTCGAGGTCGCCGCCCGCGTCGACGAGCAGGAGCGCGATCTCGGGATCGCCGCGCCGCGCGGCCATGTGCAGGGAGGTCTCGCCACCGACCGCAGCCCGGTTCGGATCGGCGCCGGAGGCCGTGAGCTCCTCGACCAGGTCGCGATCGCCGTTCCGGACCGCGTGGAAGAGCGCCGTCGCGCCGTCCGCGCCCGCGGCGTTCACGTCCGCCTTCCCCGCGAGAAGCGCGCGCACGACCTTCCCACGACCCTGCTTGGCCGCGGTGACGATCGCCGTAGCGCCGTCGCGGCGTCGCACCTCTGTGTCGGCACCGGCCTCGATCAGGGCCGTGACCTCCTCGTCGTGTCCCTCGAGCGACGCCAGGATCAGCGCGGTGGCTCCGCTGCGATCGGCCAGGTTCGGATTCGCCGACCGGGCGAGCAGCGCCTTCAGAACGCCTGCGTTGCCACGCGCGGCGGCCTTCATCAGCGCGCTCTGGCCACTCGCGTCGACACCGTCGACCGGGGCGCCGGCATCGAGCAGGGCCAGGGTCAGGCTCGGGTCGTCGCGCGCGGCGGCGAGCTGAAGCGCCTGATCGCCGCGCTGGCTGCGTGCGGCCGGGCTCGCACCGTGCTGCAGGAGCAGCGCGACCGCCTCGGTCTTGCCCGCCGCAGCCGCGTGCATGAGGGCCGTCCAGCCGTCCCGGTCGGTCGAGTCCACCGGGGTTCCGCGCGACAGAACGGCACCGATCCGCAGCAGGTCGCCTTCCTTCGCCGAGCGCATCAGCAGCGCGATCTGAAGCTCCGCTTCGCTGATCGGCGCGACGCCGGGCTTCGCGGGCTCTTGCGCATGCGCCGCCGGCCCCGCGAGGCAGAGCGGCAGGAGCGCGAGGAGGGCCAGGGCGAGCGGGCGCATCGACGTAGAGTATCGGTCAACGGGCGGGCGGAGGAAGCCCGCCCGCGAGTGCGCGCTCGACCGCCTCGCCGACCTCGCCGATCCCCTGCGATAGCGCCTCGCCGAGCGCGCGCGCGACCGCCTCCGGCTCGTCGCTCTCGATCGGCCGGCTCACCCTGAACGTGCGGTCCAGGAGCGCGACCTGCGACGCGTCGACGAGCAGCACGTCGAGCGAGACGACGGCCTCGTGCGTGGGCTCGAGCACGTCGTCGAACGCCGTCAGCTCGACGGTGAGCGCGCGCGCGTTCGGGCGCGTGACCCGTCGCAAGCCCCGGCGCTCGAAGAGCTCGTGCTCGAGGCGCGCCTGGACGTACCGCGAGGGTGGCTCGGTCCAGCGCAGAAGGTCGTGGAAGCCGACCTCGACTCCCCTCCGCCACACCATGCGCCTACGCAGGTAGTCGGCCGCGGAGACGCGGCGCAGGCGCAGCTCGGGGCCTTCCGGCCGGGCGCGCGCGCCCTCCGCCGCCGGCGGAACCGCACCGCCCGGCGTGAAGTAGCGAGGGTCGGCCGGCTGCCGGGGCGACAGACACGCCGACACGAGCAACAGACCGGCGAACGCGAGCGCACGACTCACGGGCTCGGGCTTCCGTCTCGCGCGGGTGTGGCGCGCCCGCGCACGATCGAGGAGGGGTCGCGCTCCAGATAGTCCGCGAGCGCGCGCACCG
>CAZMKX010000510.1:0-3445 GCA_964566375.1 uncultured Myxococcales bacterium | reverse complement strand
TCGAGCGTCGACATGCGGCGCGCGAACGGATACGGCGGCTCGAAGCTGAGCGTGCCCGTGACGCCGAAGCCGAGGTGCTCGGTGACCGCCGCCATCGCCGGGATCAGGAGCATCGGATCGCCGACGGGAATCTGCATGCCGTTGCGCAGCGCGGCGTCGGGACGGCCCTGGTACACGTCGTACACGCCGAGCACGTCGGCGAGGAAGATCCCGTCGAAGCAGCCGCGCTCGAGCGTGCGCGCCAGATCGAGCCAGGTCGCGAGGTCGTTGTAGTGCCGCGAGCGGTCGCGCGGATGTGCCCACATTCCGTGCGACTGGTGCGCGACGGTGTTCATGTGGAACGCGTTCAGCAGGATGGGCTTCGGCACGAGGCGCGGGCTCCGCTCAGCTCCTGCCCTTGTACACGAAGTCGTCGCGCGAGCGCTCTCCGCGCGTGTAGCGCTCGGTGAACGCGGTCGACTCGGCGGCCGGCTCGTAGCGCGTCCAGTCGCAGATGACCTTGCGCGCCGCGATCTTCCAGACGCCCGCGCGGCGCTCGAAGCGGTCGACGTAGCGGCCGGCGAAGATCAGGTCGCGCGCGCCGGCGGGCCGGAGCACGCGGTGGAACGCGTGCAGGTACGATTCCACGTGTGCCGAGTCGCCGTCGAGCGCGATCAGGATGTTTCCGAGCGTGTGCATGGTGCTCGCGAAATCGCGGCGCAGGAGCGGGATCACCCAGGCCACGAAATCTTCGGCGCTGCCGGTGAACGTGCCGTGATCGTCGGTGGCGCCGGGGTGGTACACGGAGCGGATCAGCGCCTCGTCGCAGCGGTCGATTCCCCGGCAGTAGGTGAAGAGCACGTCGCGAATCGCGTCCTTGTCGACGAGTGCCCGGAGCGCGGGATCCATCGGTGCCTCCATTCGGGTTCAGGCTCGCTGCGGCGGTGCGAACTGACCCGAGCTCGCGGTGATCCCCCCGTCCACGGGCAGGATCGCGCCGGTGATGAACGAAGCCGACTCGCTGGCGAGAAAGCAGATCGCCTCGGCGACCTCGCTCGCCTCGCCCCAGCGCTGCAGCGGGATTCGGCTGCGCAGAGCCTCCGCGACCTGCGGCAGCGACGAGAGCACGGGCTGGGTCATGCCCGTGCGGATCGGCCCGGGACACACGCAGTTCACGCGGATGCCCTCGCGCGCGAGCTCGAGCGACGCCGCGCGAGCCAGATTCACGACCGCGCCCTTCGCGGTGTTGTACGCCCACATCCCGGGATCGCCGCCCAGGCCCGAGACGGACGCGGTCATCACGACGGCCCCGCCGCCCGCCCTGCGCAGCGCCGGAAGCGCGGCGCGCAGACCGAGCACACAGCTGCGCAGGTTCACGTCGAGCACGCGCTCGAAGCTCTCGAGGGGCAAGCCGTCGAGTGTGCCCTGCGCCGGCAGACCCGCGTTCAGGACCAGCACGTCGAGGCGGCCGAAGGCGCGCAGCGCCGCCTCGACCATCGCCGCGTTCGTGTCCTCGCGGCTCACGTCGCCCGCGAGCGCGATCGCGCGATCGCGTCCGGCCAGCCAGCCGAGCCTGCCCTCGTCGAGATCGACGGCGACGGCGCGTCCGCCGCGCTCGAGGATCCGCTCGACCGTTGCGCGGCCGATGCCCGACGCCGCACCCGTGACGATCGCGACCCGGTCGTGGAATGCACTCACTGGAGTCCCTCGAATCCCGCCGGCCCGGCGCAGCGCATGATCCTGCGCTCGCTCGGCGATGTAAAGTCGCGGCGCGGAGGACGCGCCCTGTCGGTCGCGCGGCCCGAAGCGCTAGCCTGCGTGCATGCCGCTCGCTTCGGGAATGGGGGCACTGCTCGCGCTCGCGCTTTTCGCGGCCGCGCCCGCGACCGACTTCGACACGTGCACGAGCCCGCGACCGCCCGAGCCCGACAGCATCCAGACCATCCAGCTGACGCGTCGCGACGCGAGCGGAAGGAGCGCCGTCACGAGCGCGAACCTCTACGGCGAGCGGAGCCGCTCCGGCGCGATCCGGCTGCTCGTCCGACCGACGCGCCCCGAGGATCTGCGCGGAACGTTCCTGTCGTTCACGCTTCGCGACGACGAGACGGTGATCTTCTTCGGCTCGCCGGAGCTGCCCGCGCCCAAGCGGATCCGCGGCGCCGAGGCATTCGGCGCGCTCTTCGGCAGCGACTTCTCGTACGCGGATCTCGCGAGCCTGCAGGGGCTCGCGCAGCCGATGGCGAAGACGCGACTTCCCGACACGCGCGTCGCCGGACGCGACGTCTGGGTGGTCGAGCTCGTGCCGGTGAATGCGGCGAGCTCGCCGTACGCGCGCGTCGTCGCGAGCGTCGACCGGATCTCGTGCGTGCCGCTGCGCAGCGAGATGTACGAGGCCGGCGGGAAGCTGCGCAAGGTGCAGACGATCGACCCCGCGGACGTGGTCCACAGCCGCCCGGCCGACCGCTGGCTGCCGCAGCGGATCGCGATCGAGGATCGCCGCGACGGAACGACAACGACGCTCGACCTGATCTCCGCGGATTTCGAGGTCTCGCGGACGCCCGAGCTCTTCCGCCCGCTAGGCGACTGACCGCGCGCGCAGCAGCGCGGCGGCTCCATCGACCAGCTCGCGCACGATCTCGGCCGCGGGCTGCACGTGCGTGACCGCGCCGACCGACTCGCCCGCGTAGAGCGCCATGGCCTCGATCCTTCCGGTCGTGCGGAGGTTCGGGGGATACACACCGAAGCGTGGCACGGGCACGCGCGCCTCTCCGACCGCCGCTTCGCCCGCGATCGCGTCGGGCGCGAGCGCCTCGGCCGCGGCGATCGCGGAGCGCAGGACGCGGTGCGGTGCTTCGGGCCAGCCGACCGAGTATGCCTCGGTGTAGACCGTGTCCTCGGCACGCGCTGCGAGAAGCGCCGCCACGTACTCCGGGTGCGCGTCGGCCTCGGCGGCGGCGATGAAGCGCGTGCCGATGCGCGCGCCCTCGGCACCCGCCGCGAGCACGGCCGCGACGTCGCGCGCGGCGGCGATGCCGCCCGCCGCGAGCACGGGCACGCGCACGGCGTCGAGCACCTGCGAGAGCAGCGGCAGCAGCGACACGGTGCCGCGCACGTGACCGCCCGCAGCGTCGCCCTGCGCCACGATCAGGTCGCAGCCCGCGCGCTCCGCCGCGACCGCTTCGTCGCGCGAGCCGATCTGCCAGCTCACGAGCGCGCCGGCGCGGTGCACGCGTTCGACGAGCGCGGGATCGGGGTCGCCGTAGAAGAACTCGACCACGCGCACGCGACCCGCGCCCGCGTCGAGCGCCGCGAGGTCGAGGAACGGCATCAGGAACGTGAGCCCGATCGGGCCGCGCGTGAGCTCGGCGGCCCGGTCGACCATCGCCCTGACGACGGCCGCCGGCAGCATCGGCACGCCGATCATGCCGAGGCCGCCCGCGTTCGCGACCGCGGCCGCGAGCTCCGG
>CAZMKX010000509.1:0-3446 GCA_964566375.1 uncultured Myxococcales bacterium | reverse complement strand
GACGCCTGCGTTCTCGCGCATGTTCTCGAGCCGGAGGCGCGTGCGATTTCCGAACAGATCGAGCACGACCGACTCGCGGAGCTCGTGCGTCTTCGGGTCGACCCAGAGCTCGAGCGATTCGAAGCCGCCGTCGGTCTTCGGCCGCAGTCGCAGGCCTCGCTCGCTGCGCGCAGGGTCGCTGATCAGCTCGGCATCGAAGGTCTCGCGAAGCACCGCCTGGCCGAGCAGAAAGCCGAGCGCCGTCGGCGAGACCGTGCCCGCCGAAAGAGCGGCGATCTGAAGCTGGTTCTCCTGTGGATTCCAGATGCGGATCGACGCCTGGTCGAGGACGATCACCCGGCCGTCGGGCGCCGAGTACTCCCAGCGCATCCTTCCGGGACGCACCACGATCACCGTCCCGTTCGAGACGGTCTCGGTGCCCAGCGCGGCGCTGTAGCTCGACTGCGAGAATCCCGCGCGCAGATCGCGCACGGCGTCATAGCGTTTCTGCACCGCGTCGAGCGTCTTGCCCGCTTCGTCCGGCGCATCCGCCGCGACCATCACGAGCGCGACGCACGCCAGAAACGCGCGAGCGCTATTCGTCGGGCGGGCGGACGAAGATCTCACGGGGCTTGGTTCCTTCCTGAGGACCGACGATGCCATCGGCCTCCATCTGCTCCAGGATCCGCGCCGACCGGTTGTAGCCGATCTTGAGCTTTCGCTGCACGAACGAAATCGACGCGATGCGATTGCGCGCGACGATGTCCACGGCTTGATCGAAGAGCTCGTCGAGCTCCTCTCCCCGCTCCTCTGTCTTCTCGCTCTCCTCCTTCAGACGGATGAGCGTCGGATCGAATTCGGGTGATCCCTGCTGGCGAGACCACTCGGTGACTGCCTGCACCTCCTTTTCGGAGATGTACGGCCCGTGGATGCGCTCGAGCTTGGAGCTGCCCGGCGGTACGTGAAGCATGTCGCCCATGCCGAGCAGCCGCTCGGCACCGTTCGCGTCGAGGACCGTGCGCGAGTCGGTGCGCGAGCTCACCTGGAACGAGATGCGCGAAGGGAAATTCGCCTTGATGATGCCCGTGAGGACGTCCACGCTCGGCCGCTGCGTCGCGAGCACGAGGTGGATGCCCGCGGCGCGCGCCATCTGCGCGAGCCGCATCAGCGACTCCTCGACGTCGCGCGCGGCGACGATCATCAGGTCGGCGAGCTCGTCGATCACGACGACGATGTAGGGCAGCTTCTTCGGCACGATCTCGTCGTCGGGCTTCGGACGATGGGTCGCGAGATCCTTGGCGATCGCCTTGTTGTACTGCTCGATGTTGCGAACGCCGCGCTTCGCCATCAGGTGGTATCGCTCTTCCATCTTGTTCACGATTCCGAGCAGCGCGGCGGCCGCGCGCTTGGGATTCGTGACCACCTCGGCGATCAGGTGCGGAATTCCCTGGTAGAGCGAGAACTCGAGCATCTTCGGGTCGACGAGCAGGAGCTTCACGTCCTCGGGCGTGTTGCGCATGAGGATGCTGCAGAGCAGCGCGTTCAGGAAAACCGACTTGCCCGTGCCCGTCGCGCCCGCGACGAGAAGGTGGGGCGTCGACGCGAGGTCGAGCGTGAGCGGGTTCCCGAATATGTCCTTGCCCATCGCGATCGGAATCCGCGAGTCCGTCTCCTGAAAGCTCGCGTGCGCGATCACGTCGCGGATCACGACCACGTCGCGCTCGAGGTTCGGAACCTCTATCCCGACCACGTTCTTGCCCGGGATCGGCGCGACGATGCGGATCGAGATCGCGCGCAGCGCGAGCGCGAGATCGTCGGAGAGGTTGACGATGCGCGAGACCTTCACGCCCGCCGCGGGCTCGAACTCGTACATCGTGATCACGGGTCCGGGGTGGACCTTCACCACGCGCCCGAGCACCGAGAAGTCGGCGAGCTTCTTCTCGAGGATCTGCGAGTTGCGGATCAGCGCGTCGCGGTCGAGGTTCGGGCTCGACTCGGGGCCGCGCGCGAGCAGATCGAGATCCGGGAGCTTGTACGGCCCCTCGCCGCCCCCGTCTGCGAACGGCAGCGCCTCCTGGCGGAGCGGGGTCGGCGTGACGACACGGTGCTCGACGACCTCCGGCTCGGTCGCCTTCACCTTTCGCGGCGGCGTGACGCGCGGCGCGGGGCGCGCAGCGCGGCGCGGCGCTTCGCTCTCCGCTTCACCCTCTTCCTCTTCCTGATCCTCGTACGCTGCTCCGTCGGCACGCGCCTCTGCTCGCTCCGCCATTCGCATGCGCAGGCGCGCGAAGCTCACGCGCGCGAACTGGCCGAGCTCGCGCGAGCCTTCTCGCAGCAGCTGGCGCAGGCCTTGGGTGGCGTCGCGGAACGAGGCGCCCGTCGCCGCCAGCAAGCCGAGCGCGAACGCGATCAGGAGGATGAGAGAGGAGCCGGCCAGGTAGAACGCCTGCGAGAGGGGACCGACGACTCCGCGCCCGACGCTGCCGCCGGCGGCGGCCGAGAGAGCGTCGGGGAAGGCGCGGTGAAGAACCTCGAAGCCCGCGGACAGGCTGAGCAAACACAGCGTCCAGCCGGCAAGGGGAATCCAGCGCGGGCGCAGCGGCAGGCCGCGCAGGTAGCGGACGGCAACGACCGCGGCAGCCACGGGAATCAGATGCGCGGCCCAACCCAGGCTGCCGGCCAGTCCGCCCGCGACGAGCGCCCCGACCGGACCGCACCAGTTCGAGACGCGAACGCCGCTCGCGATCACCGGGTCGGCCGGGTCATAAGAGAGGAGCGCGGCCTCGGTGAAGAGGGCGAATACCGCCAGAGAGACGGCGATCGCTTCCGCCTCGATCCGGCCCGGCTGCCTGGATTCGCTGCTCGCGGAGCGTTTCGCCGCCGATCGCTTCGCCCGGCTACCCACGTGGCCTCGCTTCCGAGCTGCGCTGTCCCCTCATTCTCGATCCTCGCGGTCAGTCATCGCGTCGATCCGCCGTGCACGAGGCGCGGCCACGGGTCGAGCGCGTCCTCGAACCCAGAGGGGAACTCTACGATCGGAAACGTCGACGAGAAAGGCAAGCGCTTCACATCTTGCGCGCGCTCCCGTGTGCTAGCCTGTCGTCGAATCCTCGCCCCACAGCGAACGAGAGGAGTCTTGAAATGGCTGGCGTGAACAAGGTCATCATCGTCGGGAACGTGGGGCGCGACCCGGAGGTCCGATACACGCAGAGCGGGCGGGCCGTTGCGTCCTTCTCGGTCGCCACCTCGGAACGCTTCCAGGACAAGGAAGGGCAGCCGCAGGAGCGCACCGAGTGGCATCGCGTCGTCGCCTGGGGTCGACTCGCCGAGATCTGTGGCGAGTACCTGCGCAAGGGAAAGCAGGTCTACATCGAAGGCCGCCTGCAGACGCGCGACTGGGAAGACAAGGACGGACACAAGCGGTACACGACCGAAGTGATCGCCAACGTCATGCAGATGCTCGGACG
>CAZMKX010000508.1:0-3453 GCA_964566375.1 uncultured Myxococcales bacterium | reverse complement strand
GCGACGGTCGCGCTGTGCCGCGCCGCGGGGCTCGCGAGCGTGGGCGTCTGCTGCGAGATCATGTCGCCGGACGGGCACATGGCGGGACCCGCGGAGCTCGAGCGCTTCGCGCTGTACTGGGGTCTGCCGCTGATCGACATCGCGGATCTCTCGACGTTCCTTTGAGCGCGTCGACGGGAGCAGTCCGCATCGCGCGCGTCGCGATCGCGTGTACGGTCGCGACGCTCGCGCTGTCGGGCTGCTCGTGGTTCCGGCGCGCGCCGGCGCCCACCCCGCCCCCTCCGCAATACACGCACGAGCTCGAGGTGCTCGCGACCGCGTACAACTCCGTTCCGAGCCAGACCGACGGCAATCCTTCGCTCACGGCGTTCGGAATCCGGCTTCGGCCGGGGATGAAGGTCGTCGCGGTTTCGCGAGATCTCGAAAAGCTCGGCTTGCGACCGGGCGTGCGGCTGCGCATCGACGGCGTCGAGGGCGAGTGGGAGGTCGGCGACCGGATGTCGAAGCGCTGGTCGCGGCGCATCGACCTGTACATGGGCCTCGACGTGAAGGCGGCGCGCTCGTGGGGAAAGCGGCGGGTGCGGATCCGCTGGTAGGCGCTCAGCGCGAGCCGGCCTCGAGAATCCTTCGCGCTGCCTCGATCCCCGACTGTGCCGACGTTCCGAACGCCACGCCGTCGTACCCGACACCGCACAGGATCGGCCCTTGCGCGGCATCGATCGCCTGGCGCAGCGCGAGCGTGCGCGAGCGGTGCTCGACGTCGTATAGCGGAATGCCTTCCGGATAGCGTGCGACGTCCAGCAGCACGGGCTCACGCACCGCCCCGAGCAGGCGCTTCAGGACGGGCGCGAGCTCGCGCGCTAGCCCGGCATCCGTCGCCTCGGCGAGCGTGCGGGCGGCGAAGACCGAGAGCAGGAGCGCGCCGCGCGGCGCGCGCCCGTCGAACAGATTCGACGGAAACAGGCAGCCGAGCAGCGGTAGACGCTCGCGCGAAGGCGCGAGGAAACCGAGCCCGGTCCATCGCTCCGCGCACGCGGAATCCTCGAGCGCGAACGAGACGAGCGTCTGCGAGAGCGAGCGGTACGCCGCGAGCAAGCGCGCCGCCGCGGGCATCACGAGCGCTCGCGAGGCGGCGGCCGGCGGAATCGCGAGCACGAGGTTCCGACACCCCAGCGTCGTGCCGCCGCTCGCACCGATCTCGAGCTCGAAAGCGCCGCTGCGACCGCTCGCGCGGCGCAGCGGCGTGCCGACGCGGAGCCGTTCGCCGAGCCGGGTAGCGAGCCGGTCGCAGAGACCGCCGAGCCCGTGATCCGTCGAGACGACCGCCCTGCGCGGCGTTCGAGTTCCGCGCGACCGAAGCCCGCGGAGCGCGAGCCGCGCGAATCGGCCGCCCGCAGCGTCGAGCGACGCCGCGAGCTCCGGAAACGCCGACTCGAAGCCGACCTGATCCGCGCTCGTGCCGTAGATGCCGAGCGTGAGCAGGTCCGCGAAGCGCGCGGCGACCGTCGCGCCGAAGCGCTCCTCGACGAGCTGGCGCACGGTCTTCGGCCCGGGCCGGACCGGCCGGAACGGCTCGGCGAGGATTCCGGCGATTCCGCTCCACGGCAGGAAGGAGCCGCCGAGCAGCGTGCCGAGCGGTGGTGGGACGCGCACGATCGCGCCGTTCGAGACGACGTACGGTGCAGCGCGCCGGGCTTCGATCGTCGCGAGGCCAGCGGCCTTCGCGAGCGCGTCGAGCGCCGCGTTCCCGCGCACGGTGTTCGGCCCGCGCTCGATCGTGTACTCGCCGCGCCGGATCGTCTCGGCTGCGCCGCCGGCGCGAGGCGAGGCCTCGAGCACGAGCACGTCGTCCCGGCCGTTCGCGACGAGCTCGGCGGCGCCGGCGAGGCCGGCGATCCCGGCCCCGACGACGACGGTCTCGGCGCGCGTCACGGCTTCGCTTCGCGGACCGTACGCACGAACGTGTCGACGGCCTCGACGGGGGTCTTCTGCAGCACGCCGTGGCCGAGATTCACGATGTGGCCGCGCGCCTTGCGGCCGGCGCGAACCAGCGCCTCGACCTGGCGTGCCAGCTCGGGCAGGGGCGCGAAGAGGGCGGTCGGATCCAGGTTGCCCTGCAGGGAGACGCGCTGGCCGATGCGCACCGCGGCCGTCGCGAGATCCACGCGCCAGTCGAGCGAGACGACATCCGCGCCGAGATCCGCGAGCTCGTCCAGCAGATGCGCGGCGCCGCGCGCGAACACGATCACCGGCGGCCGTTTCGTTCCCAGTCGCTCGATCACCGCGCGAAGTGCGCGGCCCGCGAAGCGCTCGAAGCGCTCGGCCGAGAGCATGCCCGCCCAGGTGTCGAAGATCTGCACGCAGTCCGCGCCGGCCTCGATCTCGAGCTCGAGCGTCCGCGCGCAGATCTCGACCATGCGATCGAGGAGCCGGTCGAGCACGCGGGGCTCGCGCCACGACAGCGAGGAGAGCACGTCGAGATCGCGCGAGAGCTTCGACTCGGTCGCGTAGGCCGCGAGCGTCCACGGCGCGCCTGCGAAGCCGATCACCGCCGCGCTCGCGCCGAGCTCGCGGCGGAGGGTGCGGATCGCCTCGCAGGTGGGCGCGATCGACGCGCCGATCTCCCCCTGCATCCGGGCCAGATCGGACTCGCTCGCGACCGGGTTCGCGACGATCGCGCCGGGCGCGAGGTCGAGCGCGAGGCCCGCGTCGCGCAGCGGGAGCAGGATGTCGGAGAAGACCACGACGCCGTCCATCGCGAAGCGCCGGAACGGCTGCAGGGAGACCTCGACGGCGAGCTCGGGCCGGTCGCACATGTCGAGGAAGCTCGTCTTCGCGCGCAGCGCGCGGTACTCGGGCAGATAGCGCCCGGCCTGGCGCATCAGCCAGACGGGCGGCCGGTCCGTCCGCTCGCCGCGCGCCGCGCGCACGAAGCGCTCACGCGACGGGAGCTCGCTCGGGGATTTCGCGACGACGGGAGCTGGATCCGACACGGGCTCCGATGATAGGGACAGCCGGGCGGCCTCGGCCAGCGCGACGCGAGACGAACGGGCTCTCGGGCAGGAAGAAGCGGTAGGGCAGATCGGCCGCCTTGCTGAGCCCGATGCGCGGGCTCGTCGCGATCTCCGCGGGCGGCGGCCCGAGCGGAGGCTCGAGGCGCAGCCGACCGCGAAGCGCCGGGAGACCGTCGTGCGCCAGCGTGATCCCGAGCGCCTGAGCGAGCTTGCCCGGGCCGTTCGCGAGCTCTCGCCCGTCGCGTCCGCCACGGTTCGCGCGCATCCGCGCGGCGCCTTCGAGCGGTTCGAGCGCGCGCACCAGCACCGCCGCGCCGGTTCCTTCCGGCTCGGTGACGAGGTTCACGCAGGTGTGCAGGCCGTGGCTCCGGTACACGTAGAAGTGTCCCGGCGGGCCGAACATCGCGCGGTTGCGGCGCGTCGGACCGCGGTGGCTGTG
>CAZMKX010000507.1:0-3466 GCA_964566375.1 uncultured Myxococcales bacterium | reverse complement strand
GAGCGAGTCGATGATCCCGCGCGGTGTCAGGTCGAAGCGCTTGCGGATCGCGCGCTCGATCTTCTCGTCGTCGACGCGCCCCGTGCCGAAGGTGTCGACCAGGATCGACACGGGCTCGGCCACGCCGATCGCGTAGCTGACCTGAACCTCGAGACGCTCCGCGGCCCCCGCGGCGACCAGGTTCTTGGCCACCCAGCGGCAGGCGTAGGCGGCCGAGCGATCGACCTTGCTCGGGTCCTTGCCCGAGAACGCGCCGCCGCCGTGCCGGCCCATCCCGCCGTACGTGTCGACGATGATCTTGCGGCCGGTCACGCCCGCGTCGGCCTGCGGCCCGCCGACGACGAAGCGGCCGGTCGGGTTCACGAAGATGCGCGTGTCGGCGTCCAGCAGATTCTTCGGGATCACCGGCCGGATGATCGCGTCGAGCACCTTCGACTTGAGCGCCTCCCAGGAGATGTTCTCGTCGTGCTGCGTCGAGAGCACGACCGCGTCGATGCGCTTGGGGCCTTCGGGGCCGTACTCGACGGTGACCTGCGACTTGGCGTCGGGGCGCAGGAAGTCGAGCTCGCCCGACATCCGGCACTCCGCCTGCCGCGCCACCAGCTTGTGCGCCATCATGATCGGGAGCGGCATCAGCTCGTCGGTCTCCGTGCAGGCGAAGCCGAACATCATCCCCTGGTCGCCGGCGCCCTGCTCCTTGAAGAGCCCCTCGCCTTCGGTGACGCCTTGCGAGATGTCGGGCGACTGCTCCTCGAGGGCGACCAGGATTCCGCAGGTGCCCCCGTCGAGGCCCGCCGCGGCGTCGTCGTAGCCGATCTCGAGGACCGCCTTGCGGATCACGTCGGGGATCTTCACGCGCGCGACGCTGGTGATCTCGCCCGCGACGCAGATGAAGCCGGTCTTGGTCAGCGTCTCGCAGGCGACCCGGCTCTTCGGGTCCTGCTCGAGAAAGGCGTCGAGAATCGCGTCCGAGACCTGGTCGGCCACCTTGTCGGGGTGCCCCATCGAGACCGATTCCGAGGTGAACAATCTGCGTGCCATGCTGGTGGTTCCTTCCGCCCCCAAACCTGGAGGCGGCGAATCCTAGCCCTGCAGCGCGCTTCGCTCAAACTCGGCAGGGAAGCGCGCGCGCATCCGGTCCTCGACCCGCTGGCGGATCTCCTGGGCGCTGCCCAGCCGCAGGACCTCGGCCAGCAGCTCTCGGGCCTCGCTGGCGGTCGATTCGCGCAGGATGCGCTTCAAGAGCGGGATCGCGAACGGCGCCATCGACAGCTCGCCGATGCCCAGCGCCAGCAGGATCCAGCAGTGCAGCGGATCCCCGGCCATCTCGCCGCACATGGCCACGACGATGCCGGTCCGCCGGGCCGCCTGGCCGATGCGCTGGATCATGCGCAGGTGCGCGGGGTGGAGCGGCTCGTACAGATAGGCGACGTGCTCGTTGCCGCGGTCGACCGCGAGCGTGTACTGCAGCAGGTCGTTCGTCCCGATCGACAGGAAGTCCGAGAGCGGCGCGATCAGGTCGGCGATCATCGCCGCGGCGGGAGTCTCGATCATCACACCGAGCGGGACGTCGCGGTCGAAAGCCGTGCCCTCCCGGGCGAGCTCGGTCTTCACCGCTTCGAGCGTGGCGCGCGCGAACTCGACCTCGGCCAGGCTCGAGACCATGGGCAGGAGGATCTTCAGCTTCCCGCTCGTGCTCGCGCGCAGGAGCGCGCGCAGCTGGGTGCGGAAGACGTCGGGCCGGGTCAGCGACATGCGCACGCCGCGCAAGCCGAGCGCGGGATTCGCCTCCTCCGACAGGTCGAGCCCGGTCGGCACCTTCTCGCCGCCCAGGTCGAGCGTGCGGATCGTCGCCGAGTAGGGCGAGACCGCGGACAGGATCGACGCGTAGGCCTCGCGCTGCTCGTCCTCGCGCGGCAGATCGTGCCGGTTCAGGAACAGGAACTCGGTGCGGTACAGGCCGATGCCCTCCGCGCCGTAGCGAAGCGCCTCGCGCGCCTCGTCGATCTGATCGACGTTCGCGAGCAGGCGCATCGCGACCCCGTCCTTGGTCTCGGCGGGCAGATCGACGAAGCGCATCCGCTCGCGCGAGCGCACGGCGAGATCGGCGATGCGCTTGCGGTACTCGGCGATTGTCGTCGCGTCGGGGTCGACGAGGATCAGCCCCGTGCGTCCGTCGAGGATCAGCGTGACGCCGTCGGCGAGCTCGCGCACCAGATCCTCGCCCGCGCCGACCACCGCGGGGATCTCGAGGCTGCGCGCCATGATCGTGACGTGGGACGTTCGCGAGCCGGTCTCGGTGACGAACCCGGCGACACGATCCCGTGTCACCTGGGCGACCTCGCCCGGCGAGAGCTCCTCGGCCACGACGATCACGCCCGGCGGCGCGTTGCGCAGGCCTTCGGGCTCGCGGCCCATCAGCGCCTGCAGCACGCGCCGGACCACGAAGCCGATGTCGCTGGCGCGCTCGCGGATGTACGGATCCGGCATCGATTCGAAGAGCTGCTCGAGCCGTCGCAGCTCGACCTGCAGCGCCCACTCCGCGTTCAGCCCCTGCTCGCGGATGTTCGCCTCCGCGTGGTCGAGCAGCGTCGGATCCTCGAGGAAGAGGAACTGCGCGTCGAAGATCGTGCCGACCAGGCCCGTGCCCTGCATGCTGCGGCGGATCTCCTCGAGCGTGTGCCGCGTCGCGACGAAGGCGTGCCGCAGGCGCTCGACCTCGAAGTCGGCCTGCTCCGAGCGGATGCGGTGCTCGGGGATGACGATGCGCTCGCGGCGCAGGACGTAGGCCGGACCGATCGCGATGCCCGGCGAGACGGGGATGCCCCGCCGCTCGGTCCGGTCCAGGCTCACGCGCCCTCCCCGAAGCGATCCTCCACGAGCGTTGCCAGCGCACCGACGGCATCCGCCGCGTCGGGGCCCTCCGCGACGATCTTCACCTTCGTGCCGATCGACGCCGCCAGCGTGACCAGCGCGATGATCGACTTCCCGTTCGCGCGCGTTCCGTCGCGCTCGAGCGAGACCTCGCTCTTGTAGCGCTCGGCGACCTTCACGAACGCGGCCGCGGCCCGCAGGTGCAGGCCGAGCTTGTTCTGGATCTGGCAGATCTTCTCGACGCGTGTCACGCGCCCGCCTTTCCCGGCTCGCGGCTCGAGAGCAGGTCGCTCGCGACGGAGATGTTGCGGCGCCCGTAGTCGCGCGCGAGCTCGGCGAGCTCGTGGATCGCGGCGCCCTCCTTCTGGCGCGAGACCTTCACGAGCATCGGCAGGTTCACCCCGGTGACGACCTCGACGCGACCCTCCTCGAGGAACGAGAGTGAAAGGTTCGACGGGGTGCCCCCGAACATGTCGACGAGCACGAGCACGCCGCGGCCCTGGTCGACCTCGCGAATCGCCTTGTCGATCTGCGCGCGCATCTCCTCGGGCGCGGCGCTGGCCGGGTCGAGCCCGATCGCGCGCACGTGCGG
>CAZMKX010000506.1:0-3481 GCA_964566375.1 uncultured Myxococcales bacterium | reverse complement strand
CGCCTTCGGCAAATCCCGCGCCCTCCGCAGAGCCTCCGTTCACGGGCTCTGCCTCGTCGCCTGGCTCCGGGCGGGCTGCGGCCTCCGGCCCGTCCCGGCCGGCTCTCCGTGGCGGCTGAGAGAGCCGGCCCGGAACGGGCCCCACAACGGACGCAGGGACGATGTCGAGCACGGAAGGCGTTCACATGATTCGGGAGTTCGCGATCCGCTACGTCGGTGCGAGGCGGCGCGTGGAGGAGAAGATCGCGAGCCCCGCGGAAGCCGCGCGGTACTTCCGGCGCCGGATCCAGGATGACGCCCGCGAGCACTTCATCGCGCTCTACCTCGACGGCCGCCACCGCGCGATCGCGGACGCGATCGTCTCGATCGGAACGGCGACAGCGTCGCTCGTGCACCCGCGCGAGGTTTTCCAGCCCGCGATCGCGGTCGGCGCGTGCGCGCTCCTCATCGGCCACAACCATCCGAGCGGGGACCCGACGCCGAGCCCCGAGGACCTCGAGGTGACGCGACGGCTCGCCCAGGCGGGGCGCATCCTCGGCATCGTCCTCCTCGACCACGTCGTGTGGTCGCGCGACGGCGGCTTCCACGCCATCCGCGAGTCCCATCCGCACATGATCTCGACGGAGTGAGCGCGCGAGCGCTCCGCGCATCGTCGCGCTGAAGCGGATCGGGTCTCCTCCAACGGATCCGCTCGGAAAGGCATTTCGGGAGTGCCGCGTCCGCCGGCGGCGTCAAGGCACCGCTTCGCTCGCCTTCGGCGTCCTTGACTCCGCCTCCTTCGGACGCGGCGGGCGGCTGTGAGCGGCCAGAGCCGAGGGCCCTGGCCGCAGAGCGGCGGGCCAAGGCAATCCACTCGATTCAGGAGGCAGAGATGGCGAAGGTGAGGTTTCGACTCGGCAGGCTCGTGGGTACGCCGGGTGCGCTCGAGCGGGTCTCTCACGGCGAGATGATGAGAGCACTCGGGCTCCATGCATCAGGCGACTGGGGGAACGTCTGCCCGGAGGACTCCGAGGCGAACGAGGCAGCGGTGCACGAGAGGGCGCGTCTTCTCTCCGCCTACACGACAGAGGTCGGCGTGCGCTTCTGGATCATTACGGAAGCCGATCGATCGGTGACCACGGTGCTCCTGCCGGAGGAGTACTGACATGGGGCCGTGTGAGAAGGGGCCTGCGTGCGCCGCGGGCGGCGATCCGGCCGCTCTGATCCTGCGACCGTGCCCGCGCTTCGCGACGCACGACGAATGGGAAGCGTGGCATGCGTCGCTCTCTTGGGAGGAGCAGCTTCGCCGCGGAGACCTCGACGCTCTGGAGCATGAGCACAGCGAGGCCGACACCGCGAAGGCCAACAGGCGCGACGAGCGGCGCGGCGCCCAGCGCTGGGATCCCGATCCCTTCTCCTACGCGAACGACCGCCGCAACGGGCCCTGGCCGCGCGTCGACCAGATCGAGGCCCTCGCCCTCTCGAACACGTGGCGGATGGATCCGGCCGGCGGCTACTCGCCGGGAGGCTTCGCACGACGAATGCAGCAGGTCCCGTATCGCGAGCTGATCGAAGAGCGTCTCCCCGCTCGCGCTCAGCGCGATCCTGCCGTGCGCCTCGCATGGCTCCTCGAAGCGATCGAGCAGGAGGAAACCTCGCTGCGCGTGGCGCTCAAGGCTGTGCTGCGGGAGCGGCACGGACGTCTCTCGCAAGACGAACCCGGCTCGACGGCGCGCGCGATGGCTTGGTGCCATCTCCTCGCGAGTCGCTGCCAGCTTCGCGCCCTCCGCGAGCTCGCGAGGGAGGCTCGTGCCGAGGTTGGTCAGCGGCGATCTCAGCTCACGCTCTTCTGACGCCCCCGCTGGGCGCCCTGCCCTTCGGCCTCGCGTCTCGCGCTGCTCCGACGCCCTCGCTCGCGTTACGCCGTGAGAAGTCGCCACGCCAGCGAGCCGAGCCAGAGCGCAGCAGCACACCAGACGACAACGACGATCGCAGCACCCAGTCGGCTCCGTGGCCGCCGCGACGCGAGGCTTCGGCTCGCGCGGCGCCGGTGCTCGGCGAGGACCTCGGGCGGGATGAGACGTACCGCGAGGGCGATGCCCAGGGGCACAAGAACCAGGTCATCGAGATAGCCCAGCACGGGAACGAAGTCGGGAATCAGGTCGATGGGGCTCAGCGCGTACGCAACGATGACGATGACCACGGCCTTCGCGTACCAGGGAACTCGGGGGTCCTGGCACGCGAAGTAGAGCGCGTAGGTGTCGCTCCGGAGCTCCGCGACGCGCGCCTTCCAGGTCCCGGCCCAGCGAGCGGGCGGCGCCAAGTGCGCTGAGCGCTACGCCGCGCTGGCCGCAGCGGCGATGCGGTCACACGGCGCGCCGGCGCAACCCTGAACCTCCACAGTGACGTGGACGAGGTCACGGAACGGCGCGAGGAGCCGCTTGTAGTGCGCGGGGTCGCGTGGCTCGTGCGTGACCACGGAGACGATGGCGGCCAGATGTCGCGGGCCCACGCGCCAGACGTGAAGGTCCGCCACGCGGTCGTCGGTCGCCGACTCGACGGCCGCGCGGATCGCATGGTGGCGATCCTCTGCAACCTCCGCATCCAGAAGCACGCCGCTCGTATCGCGCAGCAGCGCGTACGACCAGCGCGCAATAACGACGGCGCCCGCGATCCCCATCAGCGGGTCCATCCAGGTCCAGCCGAGGAGCTTCCCGGTTCCCAATGCGAGGATCGCGAGGAGCGACGTCAACGCATCCGCGAGCACGTGAAGGTAGGCGGCGCGCAGGTTGTGGTCGTGGTGATCGTGCGCGCCTCCCCCTCCGTGCGGGAGATCCTCGTGGTCGCGGAGGAGAAGCGCGCATCCGATGTTCACGGCCAGACCGACGATCGCGACGCCGATCGCCTCGTCGAATCGAATCGCAACCGGAGAGGCCAGGCGAAGCAGGCTCTCCGCGAGCACCAGCAACGCGACGACCCCCAGGCCGACCGCGCTCGCGAAGCCACCGAGCGCACCCACCTTCCCCGTGCCGAAGCTGTAGTGCGGATCGCGAGCGTGCCCGCGCGCGTACGCGTAAGCGAAGACGGCCACGCTGAGCGCCGCTGCGTGCGTGCCCATGTGCCAGCCGTCCGCGAGCAGCGCCATCGAGCCGAACAGCGTGCCGGCGAGGATCTCCACGACCATCATCGCGAGAGTCAGGGCCACGACCCAGCGCGTGCGCCGCTCTCCGTGCGTCCGCGCTTCGGTGCCGAACGAGTGCTCGTGTTGCCAGCGGTTCAGCTCGTTCAGATGCATGGGGTCGCCTCCGCAGAAATGAGTCCGCTTCGTCGCCAGCCAAGGGTAACTCGGAGCCCCCGGCGCTTCTTGGCCCCCGCGCGCTCGGCCGCTCCTCCGTGCGAGCGATCGCTTGGCTGCCAGTCTTCTCCTCCTTCTCGCCTACGGCGCTCCGGCGCGCTCCGCTTCGTCGCGTCGGCCACAAGCCCGCGCCCTCCCCTTCGCGGA
>CAZMKX010000505.1:1966-3482 GCA_964566375.1 uncultured Myxococcales bacterium | reverse complement strand
GCGCCGAGGTGATCAAGCTCGAGCCGCCCGAGGGCGACGAGTCGCGCCAGATCGCGCCGCGACACGACCGAGGCCAGTCGTGGCTCTTCACCTACTCGAACGTCGGCAAGCGCTCGATCGCGCTCGACCTGGCGAAGCCCGGCGGAAGCGAGGTGGTGCTCGCGCTCGCGCGGGCGTGCGACGCGGTGATCGAGAACTTCCGCCCGGGCGTGCTGGACCGCCTCGGCATCGGCTGGGACGCCATCCATGCGGCGAACCCGCGCGCCGTGCTGCTCTCGATCAACGGCTTCGGCTCGGACTCGTCGTTCCGCGAGCGAAAGGCCTACGCGCCGATCGTGCACGCGGCGACGGGACTGCTGCGCGATCGCGGCCAGCTCGGGAACGCGCCCTCGCAGCCGCGCAATGCGTATTCCGACGTCATCACCGCGCTACACGGAACGGTGGCGCTGCTCGCCGCGCTGCGCGTCGCCGAGGCCACCGGTGTCGGCCAACGCGTGGAGGTGCCGATGTTCGACGCCACGCTCGCGAGCCACAGCGAGTCGGGCAACGTGCTCCTCGAGCCGCCCGACGACCGCGTGATGAATCCGATCTTCGAGGCCGGCGCGCACGGCTTCATCGCCGTCGCGGGCGCGGCGCCGCACGTCTGGCAATCGCTCGCGCGCGGCTTTCCCGAGGAGATCGCAGACCCCGCGAAGTCCGAGCCCGATCTCGCGTCGAAGTCGCGCCTTCGCCACGACGCGGTCGCGGCCTGGATGGCGCGCCAGCCGACGCTCGAGGTCCTGCTCGCCAAGCTCGCGCGCGCGAAGCTCGCTTGCGCGCCGGTCGTCACGCCGCGCGAGGCGCTGCTCTCGCCGCTCGCGTCGGAACGCGCCCTTCTCACGCTCGTGGACGATCGGCGCGGCGGAACGCGGCCGGTGGTACGATCGCCCGCGCGCTTCTCGGCGTCCCGGAACGAGATCCGCGGCCCGGCGCCGATGCCGGGCGAGCACGGCGCGCAGATCCTGCGCGAGCTGCTCGGCTGGGACGAGAAGAAGATCCGCGCTCTGGCCGCGAGCGGTGTGCTCGTCGGCGAAGCGCGATTCAACGAAGGAGATTGAGAGATGGCGGTGGTGCACGTGCGCGATTCGTTCGACGCTCCGGCGGACAAGGTCTGGGCGCTCTTCCGCGACTTCGGCGGCGTCGGCAAGTGGGCGGGCGCGATGGTGAAGAGCTGCACCTGCGAAGGCGAGGGCGTGGGCGCGGTCCGCACGCTCGCGCTCGCGCAGGGCAACCCACTGCGCGAGCGGCTGGTGCAGTTCGACGACGCCGACCGCAGCTTCAGCTACGCGATCGTCGGCGCTTCGGACCTGCCGGTCGAGTACTACGTCGGCAGCGTGAAGCTGCGGCCGGAAGGCGCGGCGCGCTGCACGATCGACTGGATCGGCACGTTCGACGCGAAAGGCGCGCCGGAAGCCGCGGCGAAGGAGATCGTGAAGGGCATCTACACCGGCGCGATCGCGGCGATCAAGGGCGTCGT
>CAZMKX010000505.1:0-1866 GCA_964566375.1 uncultured Myxococcales bacterium | reverse complement strand
GCTCGCCGCGAAGATCGAGGCGATCAAGAACGCGCTCGCGCGCGCCGGCGCCGACCTGTTCGTGAACGCGCGGACGGACGTCCTTCTCAAGAAGCTCGTCCCCGCCGAGCGAGCGCTGGCTGAGGTGCTCGCGCGCGCCGAGCGCTACGCGCGGGCGGGTGCCGACGGCCTGTTCGTTCCGCTGATCGTCGCTCCCGACGCGATCCGGACGCTCACCGACGCCGTGCGCCTGCCGGTGAACGTCCTGGCGACGGCGGGGCTCGTTCCCGCGGCCGAGCTGCGCACGCTCGGCGTGCGACGGCTCAGCGCGGGCTCGGCGATCGGCCAGGTGGCACTCGCGGCGGCGCAGGGCGCGACCGAGCGCTTCCTCTCCGACGGCGACAGCGCCGCGCTGCTCGCGTCGGCGGCGGGGCTGCGCGGGATGAACGCGCTGCTCAAGCGTCCGTAGGCGACGCGAACGCGCTCGCGAGCTGACGCACGACGTCCTGCGACGTGACCGGCCGGCTCGGGTCGCCGCCCGGCGCGCGACGGCTCTTCGCGGAGAGCGACAGGTCGACGCCGCGCGCGAGCGCGCGCAGCGCGCCGGCGCGACAGCGGTCCCTGGCGGTGTGCGTGAAGGGATCGAGACGGAGGATCCGCAGCGCGTTCGCGTGCGTGATCTGATCCACCTCGGTGTCGGGCAGACCCGCGAGCTGCTGCGCGAGGTGCTCCGGCGAGCGCGGCCAGGTCGTGCCCGCGCGCGGGTAGTTGCTGCCCCAGGTGATGTGCTCGAGGCCGACCGCCTCGCGGCTCGCGATTCCGGCGGAGTCGTCGCTGAAGCACGTCACGATCTGCTCGCGGAAGATCCGGCTCGGCGTGCGGTCCCCGAAGCTCTGGCGGGTCCACGCACGATGGTGTCGGTAGACGTGGTCCGCGCGCTCGAGGAAGTGCGGGATCCACCCGATGCCGGCCTCGGAGAGGGAGATGCGCAGGTTCGGGAACTTGCGCAGCGTGCGCGACCAGAGCAGGTCCGCCGCGGTCGCAATCGCGTGGATCGGCGCAAGCGTCAGCGCGACGTCGATCGGCGCGTCCATCGCGCCGTGCACGAGGCCCGTGACCGAGCCGGCGTGCATCAGCACGAGAACGCCCTCGTCGCAGCAGGCGCTCCAGAACGGGTCCCAGTGATCGGTGTGCAGGGTCGGCAGGCCGAGCTTCTCGGGGCTCTCGGGGAATGAGATCGCGTGGCAGCCGCTCCTGGCCGCGCGACGCACCTCGTCGGCCATCGCCTTCGGATCCCAGAGCGGCGTCAGCGCGACCGGGACGAGCCGCCCGGGGTACGCGCCGCAGAGCTCGTCGCGGTGCCAGTCGTTGTAGGCGCGCAGCATCACGAGCGACACGCCCTTGTCCTTCGTCTTCGCCCAGAGCCCGCCGCAAAGCCCGGGAAGCGAGGGGAAGCAGAGCGAGGCCAGGACGCCGTCCGCATTCATGTCGCGAATGCGCTCGTGCACGTTCCAGGCGCCGGGGCGGAGCTGCGCGAAGCTGGTCGGCTCGACGCCGTAGTCCTCGGGCGGCCGGCCGGCCGCGGCGTGCAGGCCCAGCGTCGAGATCTGCTGGCCCTCGAAGACCCACACCTCGGAGCCGTCCTTCTTGCGCACCACGCGCGGCGCACGCGACCTCCACGCCGCCGTCACGTGATTCGCGAACAGATCCGGTGGCTCGATCACGTGGTCGTCGACACTGACCAGGATCATGTCGTCGATCCGCATCCGGCCATCGTACCCCTCGCGACGGGCGTGTAAACGGGTGCGTGATATTCTGCGCCCACTCCGGAAATCCCCGGAGCAAGAGGGGACTCGATGCTTCCGAGGATCTGGCTCGCCGCCGCCG
>CAZMKX010000504.1:1334-3497 GCA_964566375.1 uncultured Myxococcales bacterium | reverse complement strand
TGATGTTCCCTTCGTCGTTCTTCCACTCTTCGTCGATGTAGTAGACGCTGCGCGACACGATGCGGTTGACGAGATCGCCGACGGTCTCGAGCTGCGCGACGGCCTCTTCGGCGGGCGCGTCGACGCTCTCGATGCGGTAGTCGAACTCGGCGGACAGCTTGTCCGAGATCTTGCCGAGCCGATCGTTGTCGAGCTTGAGGTCCTTCTTCAGTCGATCGGAGAGCTTGATCTCCGGTAGCTTCTTCAACGACATCGCCTTGATGCCGGCGATCACGTTCTTCTCGACCTCGGCGGGATCGACCTGCTCGGTCCAGCGGCCGACCTTCACCGTCTGCTTGGGCTGGTAGCCGGTGATCTTCTGGTCCTCGTTGATGTCCGCGACCTGAACGACCATCTCGCTGTGGCGCGGGAAGAGGACCGGGCCGAACAGGTAGTAGGCCGCGGCCGTCAGACCGCCCTTGTCCTCCTCCAGCCGCACGTTGATGCGGCCCATCGGGTTCTGGTCGATGAACTGCTGCGCGTAGTGGATCGCGCGCTCGATCGTCCGGCCTTTGTGATCGCGGAAGAAGAACGTGATGTTCGCGTCCTCGGCGTCCTCGGTGAGGAATGGCCGAAGGAAGCCCGGGATGCTGCTCCGTTGCAGCTGGAAGATGATCCCGCCGATCGTCTGCGCCGAGTCGGGAACGAATCCCCACTTCGGATCGGCGTAGTGGTTCACCAGCCAGTACTGCTTGATGATGTCGACGAGCGAGATCGTCGCGCCCGGGTCGACGTACTTGCGCATCCAGCGCTGCATCGCCTCCATGCGCTGCAGCACGATGCCGTCGGAGCTCGCGCTCTTGCCGTCGCCGTCGACGAAGACCGTCATCTGGTCGACGCCGCCGAACGTCTCGCCGAGCTTCGCGGTCGCGACGTTGAACGGGTGATCGGGCCAGAAGATCGGAACGCCCGCGCGGCTCTCACCGATCGTCGTGTTGAAGAGCACGTAGTAAGTCGCCAGCGCGAGAGCGAGCGCGGTGCCTCCGGCCAGCGCGTACTTGCTGACTGGCCCCGTCGCCAGGTTGCCCGCGAAACGCAGGAACGCCTGCATCCAGCGCGGCGTGAAGTGCTTGAACGCGTGCGGCGGCGGCAGGTAGGCGATCATGATCGGGTGCATCAGGATCACGTTGAAGATGATCGCGACGACCCAGAACGAGCCGTAGATCGACAGGTCGCGCATCGTCTGGATCGTGGTCAGGAAGCAGACCGCGAGGCCCGCGGCGTCGGTGATGATGCCGAGCATGCCGGGGAGCATCAGCTTGGCCATCGCCGTGGTGGCCGTCTCGATCTTGGCCTCGTTCAGCTCTTCCGGCGTCAGCGTGCGCCCGAGCCTGTGCTCGCGCGCCTCGCACTCCATCTCGTAGTCCTCGAAGAAGCGCTCGGCCATCTGGATCGTGTGCGAGATCGAGCGCGCCGTGATCAGGAGCGGAATGACCAGGACGAGCGGGTCGAGCGCGATGCCCACCCACGCGCAGAAGCCCATGCCCCAGATCGCCGTCGCGAGACCCGCGACCATCGGGATCGCCACGCCGTGCAGACGCCGGAAGTAGGCGAGCAGCAGGAAGAACAGCAGCACGATCGTGAGCAGCAGGTAGTAGCCCATCTCGAACGCCTGCTTGATCACGTAGCCGGTCGCCATCGGCGCGCCCGAGATGTAGATCTCGGCGGTTCCGTCGGCTTCCTCTTCGGCCTTCAAGTTCTCCAGGTAGTTGAACAGCTCCGTGTAGGCCGCGCTGTTGTCGAGGCGGTGCGTGATGAAGCCCGCCGAGACGAGGCAGGCCCGGTGATCGCGTGAGACGAGCTGCCCGTAGATCAGGCCCGGATTCTCGAGCACCGTCTCCTTGAGCTTGTGCAGATCCTCCTCCTCCTCGGGAATCTCCTCGAGGAGCGGCACGGCCTCGATCGCACCATCGGGCTCGATGTGGATCACGCGCGTGTTGATGTGCGAGAGGCTGCGGACCTGGTAGTGATTGACGTTCGGCGCCTGGTCGAGCTTGTCCGTGACGCGCGAGACCTTCTGCAGGAAGTCGTAGTCGTAGACCTCGCCCTTCTTGGCGATCACCGCGATCGCGACGAACGACGCCGAGCCGAACTTGCCCGAGAACTTGTCCTGCGCGTGGATGT
>CAZMKX010000504.1:0-1234 GCA_964566375.1 uncultured Myxococcales bacterium | reverse complement strand
GCGACGAACGACGCCGAGCCGAACTTGCCCGAGAACTTGTCCTGCGCGTGGATGTAGGGATGCTCGGGGTAGGTCTTGCGGATGTTCGCGTCGACGCGAAAGCGCGCGTGAACGCCGAAGAGCAGCTTGCCCTCGCCGGATTCGCTCTGAGAGGCGGTGTAGTTGTAGTACGCGGCGTTCAGCAACGGGAATGCGAAGAAGAGCGCGATGCTGAGCAGCGTCATCAGCGTCGCGAACCGGTACTTCATGATGAACCGGCCGAAGCGCATCGAAAACGCGCTCTCCGGCAGGTTCTCCTCGACGAATCTCTCCTGCGGATTCTCGTCGGCCATGCTCACTCCCCCGCGCCGGTCGCCGGGATCTGCTCCGGCTTTGGCAGTAGCTCGAACCAGTTCTCGCCGGCGTCGGTCGACCGGATCACGTTTCCGCCCGCGCCGACCATCCAGCACACGCTCGGCGTGCCGCAGGCCAGGTCACGGAAATAGCCGTGCTTGTCGGCGGGGAAGCGGCCCTTGCCGTCTTCGTCGCCCAACCGCACCCAGGTCTGGCCGCCGTCTTCGCTGATTCGGCGGACGCCCTTCTCGCCGACGGCGATCAGGCGGGATTCGGCAAACGCGCCGGCGAACAGCGCCTGCTTCGAGCCGCTCTCCAGGTAGGTCCACGTCCGCCCGCCGTCGTTCGTGGTGAGCAGCACGCCGCCGAGGCCCGTGACCAGCCCGTTCTGCGTGTCCTTGAACTTGACGTCGAACAGGAACGGCGTCTCGACGACCTGGATCTTCAGCGCGGGAACGGGCGACAGCTTCTTCTCCGCGAACGCCTTCATGTCGACGCCTTCCTGGTCGAGCGGCGTCGCGTTCCGGATCTTGATCCGGTCCTGGTTGATGCCCTCGTTCTCGAGGAACTTCTGGATCTCGTCCGCGCGCTCGTCGGCCAGGAACGTGTCTCCGCGCGCCTTGAGCTCGTCGGGCGTGAGCAGGCCCTCGAGCTCGATCTTCAGGTACTGCTTGTCCTGCAGGATCTCGGTGGCCGCGAAGATCTGCTCCCACTTGTCCTTGGGGACCTTCTTCTCGCCCTTGGGGAAAGTGATCTCGTCGAACTTCACCGTTCCCGCGATGTGGCCGTGCTCCCAGGTCTCGCCCCCGTCTTCGGTGCGGAACGTGTGGCCGTACTCGCCGACCATCCAGCCGTGCTTGTCGTCGACGAAGTTCACGTCGTTCAGGAAGATGTCGTCGTA
>CAZMKX010000503.1:0-3516 GCA_964566375.1 uncultured Myxococcales bacterium | reverse complement strand
AGCGGCTCGCCGGTCTCGTAGTGCCGCGCGAAGCCGAGCAGTGTCGCGCGGTGGTAGCACCAGTTCTCCATGAACTGGCTGGGCAGCTCGACCGCGTCCCACTCGACGTTGCGGATGCCCGACGCGAGCCCGTACTCGACGCGCGTCAGCATGTGCTGCAGGCCGTGGCCGAACTCGTGGAAGAGCGTCTCGACCTCGTCGAACGTCATCAGCGAAGGCTTGTCGCCGACGGGCGGCGTCTGGTTGCAGACGAGGTACGCGACCGGCAGACGCGGGCGTCCGTCGTCGCCGCGGAACAGGCGGCTCTTGCCGACGCACTCGTCCATCCACGCCCCGCCGCGCTTCTCGGACGGACGCGAGTACGGATCGAGATAGAACGCCGCGAGCGGCTCGCCCGCCTCGTCGTCGACGCGGAAGAAGCGCACGTCGGGATGCCAGACCGGCGCGTCGCCGTCGGCCGGCCGGATGCGCACACCGAAGAGACGTGACGCCAGGCCGAACAGGCCCTCGAGCACCCGGGGCAGCGGGAAGTAGGGGCGGAGATCCTCCTCGCTGTACGCGTAGCGCTCCTCGCGCATGCGCTCGGCGAAGTACGCCACGTCCCACTGCAGGAGCGGCTCGCTCTGGCCGCGCGCACGCGCGAAGGCGCGCAGCTCCTCCAGCTCGCGAAGCGCCGCGGTGTAGGACGCGCGGCGCAGCTCCTCTTGCAGCTTCTCCACCGCGGCGACGTCGGGCGCCATCTTCGTCGCGAGCGAGAGCTCCGCGAAGCTTCCGAAGCCGAGCAGTCGCGCCTCTTCGCGGCGAAGCGACAGGATGCGCCGGATGAGCGGCGTGTTGTCGGTCTCGCCGGTGCTCGCGCGCGTGACGTGCGCCCGATAGAGCGGCTCGCGCAGGTCGCGGCGCGACAGGTGCTGCAGCGCCGGCACGAGCGACGGCTGATCGAGCGTGATCCGCCAGGGCCCGCCCTCGGGAGTGGCCGCCGCTTCGCCCGCCTCGCGCGCCGACTGCGCGGCCAGCGCGAGCGCGCTGTCGGGCAGACCCGCGACCTCGTCGCGCGAGCGCAGCACGAGCGCGAAGGCCTTGGTGGCGTCGAGCACGTGGTTCGAGAACGTCGTCTGCAGCTCCGCGAGCTCGGTGAGGATCTCGTTGAAGCGCTCCTTTTCCGCCCCCTCGAGCCCTACACCGGAGAGCACCGCGTCGCGCACCAGCACGTCGACGATGCGGCGCTGCGCGGGATCGAGCCCCGCGGCCGCGCCGCGCTTCTGCAGTGCGACGAGCGCCTCGTAGAGCGGGCGGCTCTGCGCGATGCGGATGCCGAAGCGCACGACGTCGGGCTGCACGGCCTCGTGCGCCGCGCGCAGCGCCGGATCGTTCTTCACGCCGAGCAGGTGGCCGACGATGCCCCAGCGCGTCCCGAACCGGTCGGAGATCCGCTCGAGCGGCTCGACGACGCCCGCCCAGCTCGGCTCGACCCTGCGTTCGACCGCGTCGAGCTCGCGTTCGAGCTCGGCGAGCAGAGCGCGCATGCCGGGCTCGACGTGCTCGGGTCGGATCTCACCGAAGCGCGGCAGCCCGCGCTCGCCCAGGAGCGGATTCGCGACGCCGTTCGTTTCGCTCATCAGAAGCGGAGGATGTACGAGACTTCCGCGCCCGGGTCGAGCGGCCGCGCGATCACTTCGATCCAGGCGTGGTCGGTGGCGAGGCGAAGCTGCGGTCGGCGCGTGAAGACCGGGCCCGAGACCAGCCGCGGCGAGTTCGCACCGGCCGGAACGTAGACGCGCGCGGTGACGCCACGCGCCGTCGAAGTGCCGCGATTCCGGAACACGACGCGCACCGTGTCGGGCGCGAGTCGTTCGAGCTCCGCATCCACCTGCGTGCGTGCGAGCCACCACTCCGCGAGCTGATCGGGGCGCGCGAACCACGCGCCGCGCAGTGCCAGCTCCTCGCCGACGCTCGCGAAGAGCGCCTCGCGGCCGTTCGCCGCCCGCCAGCTGCGCTCCGAGCGGAGCGAGAACACGGAGCCCATGCGCTCGGCCTGCTCGTAGCCGTCGAGCAGATCGCGCAGCAGCGCCGCGCCCCGCGCCTCGCTGTTCGGGCGCGGCTCCGGGATCGTGACGCGCGCGCCCGTTCCCTCGCCCACGACCTCGGGCAGCGCCCCGCTCTCGGGGCCGGCCTGGGCCAGGCGGACGGTCGAATCGCCGTTCGCCGCGTCGCCGTCGACGAGCACCGCGCAGGGCCGGCCGTCCGGCCAGGGACGCAAGTCCAGGAGCGGCTCGCGTCCCGCGAAGCGCAGCGCATTGCGCGCGACCCGGCCAGCGTCGTCGGGGTCGTCGAGCTCCGCGATCGAGAAGCCGAGCCAGGCGATCGGAGCGCCGCGGTGTCGGCCCGGCAGCAGGGCCGAGCCGGCCGCGGTGCCGCGCCAGGCGAGCGGACCGGGCGAGGCCGTCGCAAAGCCGCCGTCGCGCTTGCTGAACGCGAGCTCGGCCCCAGGCAGGAATCCGGCAACGAGCGGACTGCGGCCGACGACGCGCAAGCGGCTCGCGTCCCGGCCCGGGTCGCCGAAGCGCTCACCGGGAAACAGGTGACCCAGCACCGACGGCTCCGATTCGGAGTCGCCGACCATGCCCGTCTCGCCCGTCAGGACGGCCCCCCCGTCGCGGGCGAGGTAGGCGTCCAGAGCCGACCAGTCGTAGTCCGACAAGCGCCCCTGCGCCGGCAGGACCCAGACGGCGTAGCGCGCGGGATCGACGTCGATCAGGCTCGCCCCTTCGAAGACCTCGACCTCCCGTCCCAGCGAGCGGACCGCGGCCCGCCAGGTCTCGAGCTCCGCCAGGGGCTTGCCGCCCCGGGCGTCGCGGTTGGCCTCGAGGTCGACCAGAAGGACGGGCCGAAGCGGCAGGGAGGCGACCCGCGCCCGCGCGCTGCGCGCGGATTCGTGGTGCACGAGCCCGAGCGAGAGCAGCGCGAACGCGACCAGCGCGCCGGCCCAGCCGAGCGATGCCGGTGAAGTCCGAACCCTGTATCCGCGCACCGCCATCGCCCGCTCCACGCCCCGGGCGACTCTTCGGCGACGTGAAACGGCCCCTGAAGACGACGCAAGCGCAGCGCGCGGCCGGCCGCGCGCCAGGGCCCGCTAGCGACGCAGGGAGCGGAACGACTCCTTCAGTCCGAAGAGCGGGCGGAAGCCGGTCTCGCGCACGAAGCGGTCGCCCGCGATCGTGCACGGGTACTTGATGTAGTCGATCGCGCCGGGCGGGATGCGCACGAGGCCCAGCCGGAAGAGCCGGCCGAGCAGCGGCCGCGCGATCGGCTCCGGCAGCGGAACCGCCCGTCCCCCGGTCTCCTCGATCGCGACGTGCAGCGGCACCTCTCCCGGGCCCGTCACGTTGAAGACCCCGCGCAGGCCCCGCTCGAGCGCCAGCGCCGTGGCCTCGACCAGATCCTCCTCGTGCATGAACTGCAGCATCGGGTTGAAGCCCATCATCGTGACCACGCGCTTCTGGCGCAGGTAGTTCA
>CAZMKX010000502.1:0-3526 GCA_964566375.1 uncultured Myxococcales bacterium | reverse complement strand
GCCGCTCATGGCCGCCTCGAGCGGCGATCACGTGGAGATCGTGCAGGCGCTGCTCTCGCTCTCGGTCGACGTCAACGCGCGCGATCGCGACGGGATGAGCGCGCTCGCATTCGCGGCGAGCGCCGGGAACCTGAAGAGCGTGGCGCTCCTGCTGGCGCATGGCGCCGACACGGAAACGCGTGACGAGCGCGCGTTCACCCCGCTCATGCTCGCGGCCGGCGGAGGACACACCGAGGTGGTCGAGTATCTCCTCGACAAGGGCGCGAGCCCGGCGACGGTCGGACGCGGGGGAGTCACTGCGCGCAGTCTGGCCGCGGATCGGAACTACAGCGCGGTCGTGAACCTGCTCGACGCGCGGAAGGCAGCGCCCGGGGCCGCGAAGCCGCCCGCCGGCTCCGCGAAGCCCTGAAAAAGCGTCTCCGGATACGCCATTCCGTGCCAGACCCACTCCGCCGCTGACGAAGAGCGGACGCTGAAGCACGACATCCGCGTGCTCGGCCGGCGCGGGGCGCTCGTGACGCAGGCGATCTCGTCGACCGATCGGCGGGCGACGCAGCAGGGACGCACGAAGCACGTGAGGAGTTCGACTGGAACGCCGACGAGCTCGCGAAGACGGGCGTCTTCAAGGCGCTGATCGCGATGCCGCTCGCCGGCAGGAAGCGCGTGATCGTGGGGCTCGCCGCGCCGGCGAGCCGGGCTGGGGCGAGTCAGGTCACGCCGACGCCCAGGAAGTGACCGATCGCGAACGTGGCGAGCCCCGCGGCGCCGCCGATCGAGAGCATGCGCAGCCCGCCCCGCATGGCCCCGCGGCCCGTGAAGAGCGAGAGCGTCGCGCCGATCGCGAACAGCGATGCGCCCGTCAGCGCGATCGAGGTGATCAGCGCGGACGTGCCCACAGCGAACAGGAACGGAGCGAGCGGAACGATCGCGCCGATCGCGAACGACGCGAACGAGAAGCCGGCGGCGCCCCAGGGCGAGCCGAGCGCGTCGGGATCGAGGCCGAGTTCCTCGCGCGCGAGCGTGTCGAGCGCGTTCTCGGGATCCGAGAAGATGCGCGCCGCCACGCGCCTGGCTTCCTCGGGCTCGAGCCCTCGCGCGGCGTAGATCAGCGCGAGCTCGGCGGCCTCCTCCTCGGGATACTCTTCGAGCTCGTCGCGTTCCGCGCCGATCTGGTACTCGAACATCTCGCGCTGCGAGCGCACCGACACGTACTCGCCCGCGGCCATCGAGAACGCTCCCGCCAGCAGGCCCGCGACGCCCGACAGCAGGATCACGTCGCTTTGCGCCGTGGCGCCCGCGACGCCGAGGATCAGGCTCGCGTTCGAGACCAGCCCGTCGTTCGCGCCGAACACCGCGGCGCGCAGAGCGCCGCCGGACTTCACGCCTCGGTGTCGGCCGCCGACCTCTTCGACGGTCTTCGGCATGGCGTGGACGGGAACCGAGCCCGAGAACACCGAGAGCCCGCGCACCTTCATGGCGGCGAGCACGCCGCGGACGCGGCGCGCGCCGAGCCGGCGCACGAGCACGGCGACGAGTCGCGCGCGCAGGGACGGAGTGAACGGGCCGAGTGGCGCCGCGTCCTTCTCCCAGATCCTCGCCTGCGACTCGGCCTCCTCGCCGAGCCTCGCGAAGAGCGCGCGGTGCGCCGCAACCGGCTCGGTCTCGGCGAGCACGCGGTAGAGCCATGCGGATTCCTTCTCTGCCGCCCAGCTCTCTCGCGCGCTCATGGCCGTTCAGCCCGCGCGCCGCAGCGCCACGCGCAGGCTCTCGCCGCTCATCTCGGAGGCGTGCTCGGAGTAGCCGGCGCCCGAGGGCGCGGGGCCGAGCGTGAGCTCCGTCGCGAGCGTCTGCTCGGCGATGTAGCCGCGGAGCGCTTCCGCCGCCGCACGCCAGTCTGCGGGCAGATCGAGCGCGAGCCGGATGCGGTCGGAGACGTGCAGGCCCGCCTCGCGGCGCGCCTGCTGCACGGCGCGCACGACGTCGCGAGCGACGCCCTCGTGCGCGAGCGCGGCATCGATCTCGAGATCGAGGATCACGATCGCGTCGTTCGCCGCGAGCGGCTGGCACACCACGCCCTCACGTGCTTCGAGCAGCACGCTGAAGTCCTCGCCCGTGAGGATCTCGCCCTCGACCTCGATCGCGCCGTCGGGCGTGCGGGACCAGCGGCCGGCCTTCGCGGCGGCGATCAGCCCTTGCGTCTTCTTGCCGAGGCGCTTGCCGACCGTGCGCGCGTTCACCTGCAGCCGGAAGGACGCGTAGCGCTCGATCTCGCGCGAGAGCTCGACGCTCTTCACGTTCACCTCGTCCGCGACGAGCTCCGCGAAGGGGCGCAGCGACTCGACCTCGGCGCCCGCGACGACGAGCCGGCGCAGCGGCTGACGCACGCGCACGTCGCGCGCGCGGCGCAGCGCGAGCGCGGCGGAGCAGACCTCGCGCGCGCGGTCCATCGCGGCCACCAGCGCCGGGTCTGCGGGCAGCGCGTCCGCGCGCGGCCAGTCCGAGAGGTGGACGCTCTCCTCGCCGGTCAGGCCGCGGTAGATCTCCTCGCTCACGAGCGGCAGGAGCGGGCTCACGACACGCAGAAGTGTCACGAGCACGGTGTACAGCGTGTCGTAGGCGTCGCGCTTGTCGGCGCTGCTCTGCTCGGCCCAGAAGCGGTCGCGGCTGCGGCGGATGTACCAGTTGTTGAGCGCGTCGACGAAGCTCTGCACCTCGGCGCACGCGCCGGGGATGTCGTAGGCGTCGAAGGCGCGCTGCACGTTCGCCACCAGGTCGTGCGCCTTCGCGAGCGCGTAGCGGTCGAGCACGCCCGTCGCGTCGGTGCGGAAGGTGGCGCGCACGCGGTCCGCGTTCGCGTACAGGCTGAAGAAGTACCAGGCGTTCCAGATGGGCTTCGTCACGAGCCGGACGACCTCGCGGATGCCCGAGCCCTCGCGGTCGATTTGCAGGTCGTTGCCGCGCAGGATTCCGGAGCTGACCAGGAACCAGCGCAGCGCGTCGGCACCGTAGCTCCCGAACACCTCTTCGGGGCTCGGGTAGTTCCTGAGGCGCTTCGAGAGCTTCTGCGCGTTCTCGTCGAGGACGACGCCGTGGCAGATGCAGTTCTGGAACGGCGGCCGGTCGAAGAGCGCCGTCGCGAGCACGTGCATGGTGTAGAACCAGCCGCGCGTCTGCGCGACGTACTCGACGATGAAGTCGGCGGGGAAGTGGTTCTCGAACCAGTCGCGGTTCTCGAACGGGTAGTGCACCGACGCAAACGTCATCGAGCCCGACTCGAACCAGCAGTCGAGCACGTCGGGTACGCGGCGCATCATCGCCTTCCCCGACGGATCGTCGGGGTTCGGGCGCACGAGCGCGTCGATGCCGGGCCGGTGCAGGTCGTCGGGGCGCACGCCGAAGTCGCGCTCGAGCGCGTCGAGCGAGCCGTACACGTCGATGCGCGGGAAGCGCGGATCGTCGCTGACCCAGACGGGGATCGGCGAGCCCCAGAAGCGGTTGCGGCTGATCGACCAGTCGCGCGCGCCCT
>CAZMKX010000501.1:0-3532 GCA_964566375.1 uncultured Myxococcales bacterium | reverse complement strand
CATTTCGGGCCCCCGCTCGTTCCGGCCAGCAAGCCTACGGCCGCGGCCGCACGGCACACGGACGCGAGTCGTCCAGCATCCCTCGGATCGACCTTCGCTGGCGCACCGTCACCCGACGCTTGCTTCCGAACACGGCGACCAGCGTTACGAACCCGAGAATGCCGATCCAGAGCTCCATTTCCCCCTCCCTGCGATTCAACGGCGAACCTGTTCATGATCGGCAGGATTCGTCGGTGCTTGAGCCCCATCTTGCGCAGGCGTGCTCGCGGACCTCCCGCTCATCTCGAACCGGAGCTTTCATCGCTCAAGTCGGCCTGCGGTGGCTCCGAACACTCCCGGGAGGAACCCGGCAAACGAGCCGGGTCAGGAGGACGGTGTGCGCAGCTCAGCTTGCGGGTTCATTCGAATTCTGGGGGTGCTGGCGCTCGTCGCGTCGACGGTCGGGTGCGCGGACACGTCCTGGGAGGGCACGCAGAAGGCAAACACCGTCGCTGCATACACGCGCTTCCTCCGGGAGAACCCGACTTCCCCGTACGCAGGAACGGCCGAGGAGCGAATCGCCTTCCTTCGCGTGATGACGCGACTCTCGATTCCGGGCTACGAGCAATTCGTCCAGGCGTATCCGCAGAGCTCGCTCACCGCTGAGCTCAAGGCCGCGATGGAGCCGCTCTTCTTCGAGCGCGCCCGCACCGCAAACTCCGCCGAGGCATATCAGCAGTTCCTCTCGGAATATCCCGCGGGGCAGCTGACCGCACGAGCGAAGGGCAATCTCGCGTACGTCGAGATGATCCGCTCTCAGCCGAGTGTCGCCTTGATCCGCGACTTCCTGCGCGAGCATCCTGAGAGTGACTTCGCGGCCGATGCGCAGCGCAGCGTGGACCTGGTGGCGTTCAAGAGCGAGACCACCGTCAAGCACCTGGGAATCCGCGTCGAGGTCGCGCCCAATGCGGCGCAACCTCAGCGCGTGCGAAGGGGATTCGTCTCGGTCGTGGCCAAGAACTATCGCGAGCACGGCATCGAGGTGACGCTGATCCCGACCGGCAGCGAGCCCTCTCCCGACATGGACGGCTGGATCCGGCTCGACTACGACGAAGCGCAGGCCTCCGGGACGTTCGGCGGCTCGACGATCCTCGCCCGCTGCCGGGTGCGCCTCTACAACAACGCAGCGCCCAACGAGCCCATCTGGGACCGCACGTTCGAAGCGCCCGCAGAACACCTGCTCAAGGGAACCTACTCCCGTGACAAGACGGTCTTCGGGAACTCGCGCTACCCGTTCTGGAGCCAGTTCTTCGTGCCCGTCTCCACCTGGGCGAGCACGGAAGCGCGCGTGCAGCGTCTCGACTACCTCGAGGACGTGAAGGCGATCGACATGCGCGGCGATCGCGTCGGCGTGCTCTTCGCACGCGGCGGCTTCGATTTGATCGACGTGTCGTCTCCGCTCGACCCGCGCGTGATCGACCGCTACCGGCGCGACGACGACCTGTCGAACTGGAGTGGCATCAAGCTCGTAGACGAGAAGCACGTCCTGATCTACGGCCCCGATGGCGCCGAGCTCGTCGAGCGCACCGACGAGAAGCCGGTGTCGCTCGGCAAGTGGGAGGTCGCGGAGGTGGGCGCCATTCTCTCCGCCGACGCGTACGACGACACCGTCCTGATCGCAGGCAACAAGGGAGTCTTCGCGATCCGGACCTCGAGCGAACGCATGGCCGCCCACCGGCTGCTCGAGGGAATGTACGTCGGGATCGACGTCCAGAAGCCCTACATCTATCTCGTCCAGCCGACCCGTGTCGAGGTCACTTCGCCCAAGCATCTGCTGCGGCACCTGACGGGTTCAGCGGTCGCTCTCTCGGACGGATTCACCGCGCGAGGCTCGAGAATCGCGGGGAACTCGCTCGTCGTCTTCGGCAAGGACGACGCGATCCAGCTTTCGCTCGCGAATCCCGCTCGGCCGAAGATGGTTGCTCACATGGAAGTGAGCAAGGTCGGGCACCTCGCCGACGTGGTCTCCGATGGCAGCCGGACCTACCTGCTCGGCGACCGTGGCCTGCAGATCGCGACCGAGGACGGGCAGGGAGTCACCGACTCGATCCAGGTTCATGGGTCGCAGTCGGTCGCGCAGCGCGGGCGTTACCTGTTCGTCGCAGGAGAGCGCACCCTCGAGGTCGTCGACATGGGGCCCTACCAGGTTCGCGACGTGGCGCTGGCGAGCCCCGCGAAGTAGTCGTCACTCGACGCGACGTCGCGTGAGCGACTCACGCGGAGAGTCGACGGAGCTCCTGGAAGAAGCCCGGGAACGTCTTGCGCACGCATTCGGGATTCTCGATCACGATCCCCTCGACCGCGAGCCCTGCGACGGCAAAGGCCATCGCCATGCGGTGATCATCGTAGGTCGCAATGCGCGCCGGGGTGATCTGCGCGGGCGGCGTGATCAGCAGGTCCGTCGCCGTCGTCTCGACCTGTGCGCCGAGCTTCTCGAGCTCGGTCTCGAGCGCCGCCATCCGGTCGGTCTCTTTCAGCCGCAGGTTCGGCACGTTGCGGATCGCCGTCGGTCCTCGAGCGAAGAGCGCGACGACGGCCAGCGTGAGCGCGCTGTCCGGCAGGGCGTTCAGGTCGACGTCGACGCCGTGCAGATAGCGCGGGCCGCGCACCGAGATCCAGTTCGGGCCGCGCTCGACGCCACAGCCCATGCGCTCGAGCACCTCGACGAAGCGGACGTCGGACTGCGCCGACGCCGGTGAGAGCCCGTCCACACGAATCCGCCCACCGGTCACCGCCGCAGCCGCGAAGAAGTAAGTCGCCGCGGTCGCGTCGGGCTCGATGGCGAAGCTGCGCGCGCGGTAGTGCTGACCACCCGGGATCCGGAACGTGTCTTCGCCCCGAAGCTCGACCGAGATCCCGAACGCGTTCATGACTGCGAGCGTGAGGTCCACGTAGGGCCGCGACGTGATCTGCGTGGCGACGATCTCGACGTCCCCCGCGGCGAGCGGCGCGACCATCAGCAGAGCCGACAGGAACTGGCTCGATTTGCTCGCGTCCACCGCGACGCGCCCGCCCGCGAGCCGACCGCCCTGGATCGTGATTGGCGGACATCCCGCGACGGTGCGCACCGACACGCCCAGCGATCCGAGCGCATCGGCCAGATCCTGGATCGGCCGCTCGCGCATCCGGGCGACACCATCCAGGGTCACGCGGCCGCGCACCAGCGCCGCGCACGCGGCCAGGAAGCGCATGGTCGTTCCCGAGGCGCGGCAGTCGATCGCGTGCAAGGGGATCGCGAATTCGCCTCCGGTACCGTTCACCAGAAGGTCCGCGCCCGAGCGCTCCACCGTCACGCCCAGCCGCGCGAGGCCGTCGATCATCGCCTCGGTGTCGTCGCTCTCGAGCCAGCCGACCAGCCGTGTGGCGCCTCTCGCGAGCGCCGCGCACACCAGGGCGCGATTGGTGAGGCTCTTCGAGCCGGGTACGCGAACCGTGGCGTCGGGCGCCGAGATCGTCGAGACGGCCAGTTCCTGCATCGCTCGCGCGAACGTAG
>CAZMKX010000500.1:0-3534 GCA_964566375.1 uncultured Myxococcales bacterium | reverse complement strand
ACGCTGAACTCGACGTGCCCCGCGCCGCTCGAAGAGGCGCGGATCTCCACTACGGGTCGAGAGGCTCGTCCGCCGCGGCGAACGCGTCAATCAGCTTCGCGTAGCCCTCGAGGGTGCGGCGCAGGTCGGCTTCGAGACGCTGGCGCAGGTACTTCTGCTCGCGTATCTCGTTCGCGAGCTCGGCCCGGCGCTCGCGCGCCTCCGCGACGATCTTCTCGGCGCGAAGCTCCGCGTCGACGACGAGCGACTCGCTCTCCTTGATCGCCGTGCGTTTCAGCTGCTCGACCACGGCCTGCGCGGTCGTCAGCGTGTCCTGGATCGTCTTCTCGCGCGCGCGGTACGCGTCGAGGTCGCGGGCGAGCCGCTCCGCCTCGCGGCGAAGCTGGGCGTTCTCGCGCACGACGTCCTCGAAGTCCGCCACGACCGTCTCGAGGAAGGCCTCGACCTCGCGCGCGTCGAAGCCGCGGAGGCGCGTCGTGAACTGGTGCTGCCGGATCTCGAGTGGAGTGAGGCGCATGTCTCTAACAGGCAGAATCGGCGCGAACCGGCCCCGCCTTGAGGGAAAGGCGCTACTTGCTCCCGAGCTGTCGGGAGCGCTCGGTCGCGGCCCGCACCGCTTCGAGCACCGCCGCGCCGAAGCCGGCGGCCTCGAGCGCGGCCAGGCCCGCCAGCGTGGTTCCGCCCGGCGAGCTCACGCGCTGGCGGAGGACGGCCGGGTCCTCGCCGGACTCCGACGCCAGACGCGCGGCGCCGTGCACCGTCTCCAACGCGAGCGTGCGCGCGGTCGCGGCGTCGAGACCCTCGCGGATGCCTGCCTCCGTCAGCACCTCGATGAACCGGAACACGTACGCCGGGCCCGATCCGGACAGGCCCGTCACGGCGTCGAGCGCCGCTTCGGGCACCTGCACGATCTGGCCGACCGCGCGCAGCACCGCGCACGCGCGCTCGAGGTCGGCGGGCGTGGCGCCCGTGTCGCTCGCGACCGCGGTGACCCCGGCGCCGATCAGCGCGGGCGTGTTCGGCATGCTGCGCACGATGCGCGCGCGCGCACCGAGCAGGCGGCGAAGCGATTCCGTCGTCGCGCCGGCGATGATCGACAGATAGAGCGGCGCGGCATCGCGCGGCAGGGTCGCGGCGGCGGATTCGAGCTGCTGCGGCTTCACCGCCAGGACGACCAGCTCGGCGCTGCGCGCGACGTCGGCATTGCTCGTGGTCGTGCGCACGCCGAGCGCGCCGAGCACGCTCCGCCGGCCCGCGTCGGGATCGGAGGCGTGCAGCGCATCCGGCGCCATGCCTGCGCGCAGGAGACCGCGCAGGATCGCCTCGGCCATGTTTCCCGCGCCGATGGTTCCGACGGATCGCGGCAGCGGGCTCATGGGTTGGCTCTCTCCCCGAACAGGGCCGTGCCCAGACGCAGCCAGGTTGCGCCCTCCTGCACGGCGACGTCGAAGTCGTCCGACATCCCCATCGAGAGCTCCGGGAGCCGGCGTTCCGGCGGCCGAGTGCGGTTCACGCCCTCGAGGAGCTTCCGCAGGCGCGCGAACGAGGGGCGGACCTCTTCCGGCGTGTCGCGCACTGCGGGGATCGCCATCAATCCGACGAGCTCCAGGTTTGCGCACGCGTCGGCCGCCTCGACCAGCCCGTCGAGCGTCTGCGGCAGGCACCCGCCCTTCTGTGGCTCGCGATCGATGTTGACCTGCAGGAGGATCCGCGGCCGGCGCCCGAGCTCTGCCGCCGCCTTGTCGAGCGCTGCGAGCAGCTCGGGGCGATCGACGGAGTGGATCACCGCGAAGAGCTCGGCCGCACGCCGGGCCTTGTTGCGCTGCAGCCCGCCGATCAGGTGCCACTCGAGCGGCTCGGCGCAAGCTTTCAGAACTTCAGGGATCTTCGCTTCGGCCTCCTGGACCCGGTTCTCGCCGAAGTCGCGCAGGCCGGCGGCCACGGCCTCGCACACGCGCCCGGCGCCGTGCGTCTTCGAGACCGCGAGCAGCTTCACACGCGACGGATCGCGGTTCACGCTCTTCGCGGCGCGCTCGATGCGCGCGCGGATGGTTGCCAGGCGTTCGGCGAGCGCGCTCAACTCGGCTCCACTCCGGCCTTCGCCAGGCGCGGGACGACCGCCTCCATCGGCAGACCGATCACGTTCGTGCGCGAGCCGCGGATCTCGGCGACGAAGCGTCCACCTTCGCCCTGCGCGGCGTACGCGCCCGCCTTGTCCAGCGGCTCTCCCGTCGCGGCATAGGCGCGCGCGGTCGCGCGGTCGACCGAATGCATGCGCACGCCGCTCTCGATCACGCCGTGCTCCTCGAGGTCGAGCGCGCGGACGATCAGCGCGAATCCGGTGAGCACGCGGTGCGCCCGGCCCTGGATGCGCAGGAGCATCTCGACCGCCTCCGCGGCGTCGCGCGGCTCGCCGAGGACGTCGTCGTCGACGACGACGAGCGCGTCGGCCGCGAGCACGCACGCGTCGGCGGGAACGCGCGCGGCCACCGCGCGCGCCTTCTCGAGCGCGAGCCGGAGCGCCTGCGCTTCGGCCGACTCGCCGGGCTGCGCGCGCTCGTCGACGCCGGGCTCGGCGGTCTCGAAGCGGAAGCCGGCCTCGCGCAGGAGCTCGCGGCGGCGCGGCGAGCTCGAGCCCAGCACGAGCGAACGCGAGGCGTCACGCATGGGTGTCGGCCAGGCGCTTGCGCGCGACCTGCGCCCCGCGAACCAGCGCTGGATCGTCGGCACGCTCGAGCGTCTCGAGCGCGCTCGCGATCTCGTCGCGCAGGTCGGGATGGAAGCCGGCGAGCTCCGGAAGCACGACCGTCGCGATGCGGGCCATGCGCGGATCCGGATCCGCGCCGCGCGCGAGCTCGAGCGCGCGGACGGCCAGCGCTCGGTCGGGATCGGTGAGCTTCGCGAAGCAGGAGAGGGCGGCTCGCCGCACGTCGCCGTCGGGATCCGCGAGCGCGCGCAGGTAGACGGCGCCGGTCTCGGCGCGCTCGGGTGCGAGCTCGCGCAGGACGAAGATCGCCATGCGCCGGCGAGCGGCCGAGCGCGCGCCGCTTGCCTCGTGCAGCACGACGGGCAGGACCTCCGGCTGCAGGCGGCCGAGCGCCGTCAGCATCTGCGCTGCCTGCCAGCGCAGGTCGCCGTCGCGCAGCTCGAGCGCGTCGAGCAGCGCCGGCAGGAGACGCAGCGTCGGGCGCTCGATCTGGAAGAGCACCCAGGCCGCCGAGAAGCGCGCGGTCGCGTTCTCGGCGCGAAGCAGCTCGCGCACGCCCTCGCGCAGGTCGGGCTCGGCGCGCAAGCGTGCGACCGCTTCGTCGCACGCCTCGCGCTGCGTCGTGCGCGCGGGCGAGCCCATCCTCTCGAAGAGCGCGGCGTTTTCGTTCACGAGAGCGCCCAATGCTCCTCGCCGGCCGCGTCGCGGCTGCGCTGTGCGCGGCGCTCGCTCTCGAGCTTGTGCAGGTGCGAGAGCACCGACTGTCCCGCGGCCGGCCAGAGCGCGCGCGGCGTGTCGGTGTAGATGCGCTCGACCATGCGCTCGAC
>CAZMKX010000499.1:0-3538 GCA_964566375.1 uncultured Myxococcales bacterium | reverse complement strand
GCGACGCTGCGCAGATCCGCGCGCACGCGCTCGACTTCCGGCATGAGCTTGTCGTCGACCACGAGCAGTCGGGCGCGCGCATGGTTGATCACGCCCGCGAGCGTCTCGCCGCGCAGGCCGGTGTTGATGCCGAAGAGCGTCGCCCCGCCCACCGCGCAGCCGCCCAAGAGCGACGCCAGCTCGAGGTGGTTCTCGAGCAGCATCGCGACGTGCGCCGGCCGCTTCTCGTCGCTCTTGCCGAGCCGGCCCAGCACGAAGTGCGCCATGCGCGCGGACTCGTCGCGGAACTGGCGGTAGGTCCAGCGCCGCGCGTCGTGCATCAGGAAGACCTTGTCCGCGGACTCGGAGTGCTCGGCACGCACCCGGATCTGCTCGCGGAGGGTCATTTCGGCCGGAGGGAACTGAATCGGGGTCTGGCTCATGGTGTCGCGATCTTACCGTAAGATCGGGGCATGCCGTCGATCGAACGCCTGCTCGAGCTGATGACCCGCCTGCGCAATCCCGACGGAGGCTGTCCGTGGGATCTCGCACAGGATTTCGCGTCGATCGCGCCCTACACGATCGAGGAGGCCTACGAGGTCGACGATGCGATCCGGAGAAAGGCGTGGGGAGAGCTTCGCGACGAGCTCGGCGACCTGCTCCTGCAAGTCGTCTTCCACGCGCAGATGGCGCGCGAGGCGGGACTGTTCGACTTCGACGGTGTCGTCGAGGCGATCTCCGAGAAGCTCGTGCGCCGACACCCGAACGTGTTCGGCGACGCGCGCGTGGCGACGGCCGAGGAGCAGTCGCGCGCATGGGACGCCCACAAGGCCGCGGAGCGTGCGGCGCGCGGCGCGGGTGCGCTCGACGAGGTGCCGCGGGCCCTGCCGGCGCTGCTGCAGGCGGCCAAGCTCGCGCGGCGCGCGGAGCGGGCGGGGCTCGGTGCGGCAGGCGAGGGCGCGATCGCAGACGCAGACCCGGTGACGTCGGACGCGCTCGGCGATGCGCTGTTCGCCCTGGCGGCGCGCGCCTCCGCACGCGGCCTCGACCCCGAGACCGCCTTGCGCGACGCGTGCGAGCGATTTCGCGACCGGCACGCGCGAGCGTAGGGTAGGATCCGCGCGATGCTTGAAGGCCTGCGTGTCCTCGACCTGTCGAACGAGCGCGGAATGCTCTGTGGCCAGATCTTCGCCGATCTGGGCGCGGACGTGATCCAGGTCGAGCCACCGGGCGGCTCGTCCGCGCGCAGGCTCGGGCCGTTCCACAAGGAGGAAGCCGATCCGGAGCGATCGCTCTTCTTCTGGGCCTACGCGCGCGGCAAGCGCGGGATCGTGCTCGACCTGGAGCGCGAGGCGGATCGCGCGACGCTCCGCGAGCTGGTGCGCGGCGCGGACTTCCTGATCGAGTCGGAGTCCCCCGGTCGCATGCGCGCGCTCGGACTCGATCACGACTCCCTCGCGCGCGTGAATCCGGCGCTGATCACGGTCTCGATCTCGCCGTTCGGGCAGGACGGTCCGAAGGCCGGCTACGCCGCGACCGACCTGGTGGTGATGGCATCCGGCGGGCCGCTCTATCTCACCGGCGACGGCGACCGCGCGCCGCTGCGCGTCTCGGTCCCACAGGCGTTCCACTTCGCCGCGGCCGAGGCGGCGGTCGCGGCGCTGGTCGCGCATTTCGAGCGCACTCGCTCGGGCCTCGGCCAACACATCGACGTGTCGGCCCAGCAGTCGCTCGGGCTCGCGACGCTCTACCGCAATCTCGACGCGCCCACGGGGCACGCGCCCGCGGAGCGGCTCGCGGGCGGGCTGCAGCTCGGCAAGCTCTTCATGCGCATGCGCTTCGCGACGAGCGACGGCTGGGTGGTCCTCGGGCCCGGCTTCCTGCCGTCGACGGGGCCGTTCCTGACCCGGCTCGTGGACTGGCTCTACGAGGAGAAGCTCCTGCCGGACGAGAGCTTTCGCACCGAGGACTGGAGCAGCTACGGGATCCGGCTGCTCTTCGGTCAGGTCGAGCCCGAGCACTGGGCGCCCGTCGACGCGGCGCTCGAGATGCTCTTCGCGCCGCGCACGAACCTCGAGATACTGCGCGAGGCGGTCTCGCGCAAGCTGCTCGTCGCGCCGTCGCTCACTCCCGGCGACATCGCGCAGCTCGAGCACCTGAAGGAGCGCGACTTCCCGCGAGACGTCGCGCACGAGGCGCTGGGCCTGCGAGTGACCTATCCCGGGCCGTTCGCACGCTTCGCGCGCACGCCGATCCGCTACGGCCGCAGCGCGCCGCTTCTCGGCGAGCACACCGCCGAGGTTCTCGCGGAGACGCGCGAGCCGCGCCGGGCGCAGGTGGCCAGCGCGCCTCGCCGCATGCCGCTCGAAGGCGTGAAGATCCTCGACCTGTTCTGGGTGCTCGCTGGCCCGGCCTCGACGCGCGTGCTGGCGGAATACGGAGCGACCGTCGTGCACGTCGAGTCGACGAAGCGGCTCGACACGATTCGCGCCATTCCGCCGTACGTGAACGGCGCTCCCGGCCCCGAGAACGGCGCGGCGGTGCAGAGCGCCAACGCGGGCAAGCTCTGCGTGACGCTCGACCTCGCACATCCCGACGCGCGGCCCGTCGTAGAGGCGTTGGTGCGCTGGGCCGACGTGGTCACGGAGTCCTTTGCGCCCGGCGTGATCGGACGCATGGGCCTCGACTACGAGTCCCTGCGCAAGATCAGGCCCGACCTGATCATGATCTCGAGCTGTCTCATGGGGCAGTCGGGATCGCTCAAGAGCTTCGCCGGCTTCGGCAATCTGGCGGCGTCGGTCACCGGCTTCCAGCACTTCGCCGGCTGGCCCGATCGCGCGCCCACCGGACCCGCGGGCGCCTACACCGACTACATCGCGGCGCGCTACAACGCGATCGCGATCCTGGCCGCGCTCGAGCACCGTCGACTCACCGGCGAGGGCCAGCACATCGACCAGTCGCAGGCCGAGGCCGCGTTCCACTTCCTGACGCCTGCGCTGCTCGACTGGTCGCTGAACGGCCGCGCGCACACGCGCGTCGGCAACGACGACCTCGAGATGTTCCCGCACGGCGTGTTCCCCGCGCGCGGCGCCGACCGCTGGATCGCGATCGCGGTGCGTGACGAGGCCGACTGGCACGCGCTCTGCGAGACGCTGGGGCGGGCCGATCTGCGCGACGATCGGACCCTGCGCGCGGTGGCCGCGCGTCGCGCCCGCGCTGCGGAGATCGATGCGGCGATCTCCGGGTGGACGCGCGCGCGCGATGCGGCCGGGGCCGAGGCCGAGCTGCAGTCGCGCGGCGTGCCCGCGCACGAGGTGCTCGACATGCCGGGTCTGTACACGGATGCGCAGCTCCGCGCGCGCGGTCATTTCATCGATCTCGCACACCCGGTCCATGGAAAGGTCACGGTCGAGGCTTCGCGTTCGCGGCTCTCCGCCACGCCCGCGCGCGTGCCCACGCAGGGAATCCACTTCGGCCGCGACAACCACCACGTGCTGGGCGAGATCCTGGGCCTGTCGTCGGAGGCGATCGCGGCGCTCGAGGCGAAGGGCCTGCTCGC
>CAZMKX010000498.1:0-3540 GCA_964566375.1 uncultured Myxococcales bacterium | reverse complement strand
CCCGCCGAGGCGCTCGCGCTCGTGGGTCTGAGCGAGCGCAAGAACCACTTTCCCGCCCAGCTCTCCGGCGGCGAGCAGCAGCGCGTCGCGATCGCCCGCGCCATCGCCAAACGCCCCGACGTCCTGCTCTGCGACGAGCCGACGGGCTCGCTCGACTACGCGACCGGAAAGGTCGTGCTCGAGGTTCTGGCACGGGTCAACCGCGAGCTCGGCACGACCGTCGTGGTGATCACCCACAACGCGGCGATCTCCGCGATGGCCGATCGGGTGATACGCATGAGCAGCGGGCGGATCGTCGAGGTCCGTCGCAACGCCCACCGCGCCACGCCCGAGGAGCTGTCGTGGTGAAGGCGCGCACCCGGATCCTCGCCCGGGATCTCTGGCACCTGCGCGGCCAGATCGCCGCCGCGGCGATGGTGGTCGCGTGCGGCGTCGCCGCCTTCGTGTCCATGCGCGGCACGTACGAGTCACTGCTTTCGGCGCGCGCCGAGTACTATCGCTCGCTGCGCTTCGCGGACGTCTTCTCGCAGCTCGTCCGCGCGCCCGCGGGTCTGGCGGCCCGCATCGCCGAGATTCCGGGCGTCGCGATCGCTCGCACGCGCGTGGTGAAGGAGGTGACCCTCGACGTTCCCGGGCTGGCCGAGCCGGCGACCGGTCGGCTGGTGGGGATCCCCGAGCGGCCGCGCCCGATCCTGAACGACCTGCTCCTGCGCAGCGGGCGCTGGGTGGAGCCGGGGCGTGACGACGAGATCGTCGCGAGCGAGGCCTTCGCGGCCGCGAACGGGCTCAGGCTGGGGGATCGTGTCGGTGCCGTGATCAATGGCCGCTGGCGATCGCTCTCGATCGTCGGCGTGGCGATCTCGCCCGAGTACATCTACGAGGTCGGGGGCGGCTCGATCTTCCCGGACAACCAGCGCTTCGGCGTGCTGTGGATGGGCGAGCAGGCGTTGTCGGCTGCGTTCGACATGGAAGGCGCCTTCAACGACGTCGCCGTCGCGCTCTCTGCGGGCGCCGTCGAATCCGACGTCATCGCGAGGCTCGATCTGCTGCTCGCCCGCTACGGCGGCCTGGGTGCGTACGACCGCGAAGACCAGCTCTCGCACCGCTTCATCTCGGACGAGATCGCGCAGAATCGCGTTTCTTCGACGTACATTCCCGGGATCTTCCTCGCGATCGCCGCGTTTCTGCTCCACACCGTCCTGTCGCGCCTGGTCAGCCTGCAGCGCACGCAGATCGGCCTGCTGAAGGCGTTCGGCTACGGCAACGCGCAAGTCGGCGCGCACTATCTGGAGATCGCGACCGTCACCGTGCTCGTGGGAGTCGGCGTCGGTACCGCGGTCGGTGTACGTCTCGGAGCGGCACTGACCGACCTCTACCGGGACTTCTACCGCTTTCCGCACCTGGAGTTCCGCGCCAGCCCGGAGCTCGTCGCTCTCACCCTATCGATCAGCCTCTTCTCGGCCGCACTCGGCGCGCTCGGTGCCCTGCGGCGCGCCGCCGCGCTCCCGCCGGCGGAGGCGATGCGGCCGGAGTCGCCCGCCGCATTTCGCTCCGGTGTGCTCGAAGAGACGGGGCTGTCCCGTGTGCTTCCGTCTTCGGTGTCGATGATCGCGCGCGGAATCCTGCGGCGAGGCTGGAAGTCGGTCCTGGCCGTGCTCGGGATCGCGTGTGCATCGGGAATCCTGGTGGTGGGCGGGTTCTTCCTCGACGCGATCCAGTATCTGATGAAGGTCCAGTTCCAGATCGTGCAGCGCGCCGACGTCACGATTCACTTCGCCGAGGCCGAATCGGCGAAGTCGCGGCACGAAGTCACTCGTCTGCCGGGTGTCCTGCGTGCGGAGCCCTTCCGAAGCCTCGCCGTGCGCCTGCGCTTCGAGCACCGCTCGCGGCGCGTCGAGCTGAAGGGGCTGGCCGCAGACTCCGAGCTTCACCGTCTCGTCGACGCCCGGCTCCGACCGGTTCGCATTCCGCCCGCCGGACTCGTCCTCACCCGAAAGCTCGCCGAGGTGCTCCGAATCTCGCCCGGCCAGACCATCACGATCGAGGTCCTCGAAGGCGCGAGGCCGGTCCTCGAGGTACCGGTGTCGGCGCTCGCGGACGAGCTCGTCGGCGTCGGCGCGTATCTGGACGAGTCGTCGCTGGCCGGGCTGTTGCGCGAACGGAGCTCCGTCTCGGGCGCGTACCTGAGCGTCGACCCCGAGCGATCCGCGCACCTGTACGCTCTGCTCAAGCGCACCCCGTCCGTCCGTGGTGTCGCCATCCGCGACGCGGTGGTGAAGAGCTTCCAGGAGATCCTCGACCGCAGCATCGCGATCACCACGATGATCAACGCGCTCTTCGCCTGCGTGATCGCATTCGGTGTGGTCTACAACGGCGCACGCATCGCTCTCTCGGAAAGGGGCAACGAGCTCGCCTCTCTGCGCGTATTGGGCTTCACGCGGCGGGAGGTCGCGTTCCTGCTTCTGGGCGAACAGGCCGTCATCACGCTCGCGGCCATCCCGATCGGATTCGCCCTCGGTGTCGGCGTCTGCTGGCTGCTGGCCCTGCGCCTCTCTACCGAGCTCTACCGCATCCCGGTGATCTTCAGTCAGCAGACCTTCGCATTCGCCCTGGCCGTGGTCGCCGCCGCCGCACTGGCCTCGGGCGCGCTCGTCGCGCGCCGGCTCGACCGGCTCGATTTGATCGCCGTACTGAAGACCCGAGAATAGGGGCCCCGATGACCGCACGCTGGAGAAAGCTCACCTGGGTCGCCGCGGGGTTCGTCCTGCTCGGCCTGCTCGCCATCGCGTTCCGGCCGGACCCGATCGACGTCGACGTCGCGAAGGTGGAGCCCGGTCCTCTGCAGGTCTGGGTCGACGAGGACGGAGAGACGCGCGCGCACGACCGCTTCGTCTTGAGCGCGCCGGTGGCGGGCCGCGTCTCGCGCATCGAGCTGCACGAGGGAGACGTCGTGTCGCCGGGTCAGTTGATCGCGGAGATCTGGCCCCTGCCGCTCTCCGCGCGAGAGCGCGAAGAGCAGCTCTCCCGAATTCAGATTGCGGAGGCGCTCGTGCGGCAAGCCGAGGAGCGGCTCCGGCACGCGGAGACGGATGCCGAGCAGGCGAAGCGAGAGAGCGCGCGCGTCGCGTCGCTCGCACGGCGGGGCTTCGCATCGCAGCAGGAGAGCGAGCAGGCAGAGGTCATGGAGAACACGAGCCGCAACGAGCTCGATGCCGCACGCTTCCAGCTGCGCGCTGCCGAGGGCGAGGCCGAGTCCGCGCGCGCTGCGAGACTCGCGCTCGACCTGGCGCCGAGCGACGCGAGCGCGTCGGTCCAGGTTCGTTCTCCGATATCGGGCAAGGTGCTGCGTATCCCCGAGCACAGCGAGCGCGTCGTCGCCGCCGGCACGCCCCTGATCACGCTCGGCGACTCGAGCGCGCTCGAGATCGTGATCGACGTCCTCTCGAACGAGGCCGTGAAGATCGCACCGGGCATGCCCGTGATCCTGAGCGGCTGGGGCGGAGACCAGCTCCTGCGCGCCCGCGTCCGCCGGGTCGAGCC